>LKML01000028.1 GCA_001563795.1 Haloferacaceae archaeon B1-Br10_E2g22
AACCGTAAAAAACGCATCTACCGACAGCCTGGGTGGACGATTTCCCCGCGTCTGCCCACAGCACTCGAGTGCTGGAGGCTCCGACACCCTCTTAACAAATGGTCGCATACCGGATGCTAATGACGGTAGAGGCGACAAGTGCTGGTGCGATCCTCTTCCGCGACACCCGCGGCCGACGGGAGTATCTGCTCCTCAAAAGCCGTCCGGGGGACTGGGAGTTCCCCAAAGGCGGGGTCGAGGGAAGCGAAGAGCTCCAGCAAACCGCGATCAGAGAGGTATCAGAAGAAGCCGGCATCGATGAGTTCAGGCTCATCAACGGCTTTCGCGAGGAGTACGACTACGTCTTTCAGGCCAACGGCAAGACCATCCACAAGACGGTTCATCTGTTCATTGCCCACTCCTTTGAGGCGAGTGCAGAACTCTCGAAAGAACACCGTGATCTGCAGTGGCGCGACTACGAGCAGGCGCTTAATACGATTACTCAGGACGGCCCGCGTGAAATCCTCGAAGAGGCCCACGAGTTCTTAGAGGAACTCAAAGACGAAGAAGGCGAGTACATCTAGGGCGTGGCCTCCTCGGAGTTCATCTACGAACTGCAGGTCTGTCGATGGGCCGAACTCGCTTGGCCGCCCGACGACTCAACCAGTAGTTCCTACCTTGTCGCCCGACAGCTTGGAACCGCTAGGCGACGCTGGGATACGGTTGTTGTCGAAGTCGATCCGCAAGCGCTCGCTTTTCGCCACCAGTTCGGCGACCGAGAGTTGGATTCCGACCTGCTGCATATTGTCCGCCATGCGCCCGCCGAGTGGACGTGGTACCGCGAGGCCCTCCCAGATCCGGGTTATCCATGGCGATACGTCCGGGAGGCGATTCACCGTGCAGCAGCCCGCGGCGTCGTCAGCAAACGAAAAAACCGCAACCGCATCCAGATCAAACGTATTGCAACCTATCCCGACTGGGTGACCCGCGTGATCGCCATCGAGAACAAGCCTGATCTCGATGCGAGTGCAGCCCGACAGTTGGCCGACCAACTCGAGTACGACGTAACAACTGGCTTGGCCGATGAGGTTTGGCTGGCAACCCAACAGACCGGCCAACAGGTCGAACCAGCTCTTCTCGAGTCGCTGCCGGTCGAAGCCGGCATTCTGATAACGGATTTCGACGGCGGCGTTGAGGCCGACGCTGCTAGCGTCGAGTGGTATCCAAACCGCCTGTCGGCGTCTATGGACGACGAGAGTCGGCTCACTCGGCGGCTCGAGCTTGCCGAACGTGCCTATGGTCGCGGCTGGCGGAGCTACTACGAGACGATGCGGCCCGACTGTCGGTTTTTCGAACTCCGGCCCAATGGCCGGGGGCTGTTGCCGTGGTGTGCAGCCAAGCAGTGCCATCAGTCTTCGGCGGTCTGTTCGGGCGCGTGCGATGCATTCGAGCCCGAACCGCCTGCATGGCGGATTCGCGGCTGGCCGATTGAGGGTGGCCCTGGGAAGGCAATCAAGCGCTTGCTGGACGTGCGGGCACGGCAAGCAAGAAACTCGACAGTAGCTTTCGACCAGCCGTAAGCTGGTGATTACTCGTTTGTGGTTTCGACAGCAACCGACTCGCGGTCGACACAGAGCCGGAACGTTGGCACTGTTCGATAGATGACTTCGACGACACCTTTGCGTTTGAGACTCTGGAGTGCGCGCCGGACATCGCCGACCTCGGGGTCGACGTTGTACTCGTCTCGCAGACTGTTGAGCACGCTAACGACGCTTTCTGATCGGTTTTTTGGGCCGGCCACCACGGCGAACACCTGCGATTCGATCTCGGAGATGCGGATCGAACTCGGGGGCTCGTCGGTGCCTTGACCCTCGGTTGGCGGTTCGACACCCGGTTCGACACCGGTGAGTTCGACAGCCTCGGCAGTCGAACGAATTAGGCTGTCGTCGTCTCTAAAGTAGTACTCTTTGAGATGGCCCTCGAGATACTGGTGGACTTCGCTGCCGCTTTCGAGCCCCCAGCGGTCTTGTAGCTCCTTGTTTTTCGTTGGCTGGAGTTCGACGATATCGCCCAACCGATCCAATTCGTCGTCCGTGAGGCTCATAGCGACTGTTTGTTTCGCCTCATATAATGGGGTTCCGGGTTACTCTCGGATCGCAATACTGTCAGCAAACTCTCCGGAGCGGCTAAGTCATGTGGAACCGTTATAGATGCTGTGACAGACAGAATCAAAATCAACCGTGTGAAAAACGTCCTCGAGCGAACCGACTATCCCCAACCTAGAACAGACGCTGCAGCCGAATTCGATGACGTGACGCTGATCTTCGCTGACGGCGAGGCCAATCTCGGTGAGTTAATCGCCCAAGCCAACCGCGAGACGTTCAACTCGGCCGATGATCTAAGCACCGAACTCAACAACGTCATGCCAATCGAAGCCGTCGGTGAACCTGGCCAATCCGACGGGGATGCCTGAACGGGCTCCAAACCCTGTTATTTAAGTATGGCAGTCCATTCTCACACCGCTAATGGAGTTTTGTGACGACTGCGGTTCGATGATGAAGACGGAGGGCGACCACTGGGTTTGCGGTTCCTGTGGGTTCGAAAAGCTACGTGACGAGGTCAAAGAGGCCACGATGGTGACTACGCAGGGCCAACAGGACAGCGAAATCGTTGACGTCAGCGATGCCGAAGACAAGGGGCTGCCGACGACGACTGCCCAGTGTCCACAGTGTGACAACGACCGGGCCTACTGGTATATGCAACAGATCCGGTCGGCCGACGAGTCAGAAACCCGGTTTTTCGTCTGTACTGACTGTGAACACAAGTGGCGCGAGGACGACCACTAAGTATGGAGATCCCGCCGCCGTCGGTGCCTGCCTCACAGCTCACCGACTGGCGGCAGACTGACCGAACCGTCGAATCACCGTTTTCGACGCCGATGGTCTCGGCGTACACTCACACGCTCGTCTACGAGGAGACAACACAGCGTCAGGAGGTTTTCGAACGAACTGGCGTTGATCACCCCTGGCAATTTTTCTTTGCCAGCCGTATCCAACTCAAGCCAGCCCAACCACCGAATCCAGTTCTCAGTTCGCTAATCCGCCAGCGAGTCGACCGCGCGTTTATCGAGCGGCTTTCGGGCCGTGGACTCGAGAACATCAACAGGGCCGAATCCCATACGGTCTCGCTGGGTACCGCGAACGGAAAGCGAACCCGCTATTCGGCGCGTCTCGACTGTACGGTCGAATCCCACGAGGAACTGCTTTCGGTTCCGATTGAGGCGTATCTCGTTGTCTGGGCTGACGACGATTACCTGCTTGCTGGCGGTGCGTATCCAGCCGGCCGTGCCGAAAGCGGGCCTCAGGAACTTATCGAGACTCTCGCCGATATCATCGATCCAACAGCCGCTCGCAATGAGCTGTTCGGGCTACTCGAGGGCTGTTGTGGCTCCGACTGAGCTAGGCCTCGTCTGTATTTTCGGTCGCGTCGTCGGAGTCTGCAGCGTCATCTGGGTCGTCGCACCCACCGCTTGTCTCTGTCAGTATCGAGAGTTCGCTGTCCCGCGAAACCAACACAACGATCCGCAGGCAGTCTCGGTCGGAAAGCTCACTTGCGGAAAACTGCTCGCGCGTTCCGTCATCGAGCCGAACGGTCAACTGGAACTCTCCGGGCTCGGTCGGCCATCCTTCCTCGAGCAGTCGGCTGCTGTCGCCGTTTTCGGCAATGGCAGCCAGTTCGTGTTCTTCCCAGTATTCGATCTGGTCGTCCCACTGGATGATAATATCCAACGTATGCGAGCGACTGTTGAGGTTTTCTACGGAGATGGTCTCCAAGACGGGGCCGTCGCTTGTTGGTGTGGCCTCCGTTGTCGTTTCGTCTCCCAGACAGCCGGCAAGCCCGCCAGCAGTTACTGCTCCCCCAACAGCAAGCAGCCGGCGGCGTGAGTACCCGCTCATAGCTACCTATTGGCTGACGACAGTGTATAATCCTTTGTCAGACACTCACCGCATCGGCCTGAACCGACGCACTGCGGCCCGCAGTACGCCACCGATAGCGGGCCTAAACGGTGCGGTGCCAGCCAGCCCAGCAAGCCGACCGGCTGGTTCGCCGGGCTGATAGGAACCAACTCGAACGCCACGCACTCGAATGACTACTGGTGTCCCGACCTTGAGTGGTACCTCAACGCCCAGTTTTCGGAATAACTCACCCATATCGCCGTCGGCGAGTGCCCGAAGCTCTCCGAGTGGCCCAAAGCTTCTGGCCTCTACGTAGAGTACGCCGTCTACCGACCGCACCTCGAGTGTTGTATCTTCGAGCCCGACTGTCAGATCGGCCTCGATGTAGAGTCCGTCCGCTGCGATATCGTCGGTACCGCTCACTGCTCGGAGTCGCGCTCGCGGGCCCGAACCCGAACCGTGCCGTTGAGCCGCCAGCGGGCATGCTCGGCGTCCGGGCCGATTCTATCGGGGACGTCGATCTGCATATCCTCGAACTCGTAGGTTATTTCGGCTCCACGGCCCGTTAGTCGTTCGTACAGCCCGATGGCCAACTCCGGCCACGTCTCGGTCTCACTGGGATCTGCGTTGTCTGTCGACATTATATGACCTCTATGGGGTGCCGATACAAAGACTCTGGTGTGCGAGTATGTCGGCCGGTTCCCACTCGAGGCTCTGGGTGGTTTCTTCGCAGAACACAACGTATAAGTTCAGTAGTACCACAGTATGGGGTGTGAGACCCACTGCTGTCGCCACCGCGTCCGACCAGCCGACAGCCGTGGGTTCGACTCCCGCATCCGGCCAGCGGCTGGCCATAGAGGTGGCCAGCGGCGTGGCTACTGCGAAGCGCAAACCGGCCTTTTTGTAACTGCTCGAGGCGGGCGTGGCGTCCCGTTTCGGGTGATTTTTAGCGTTTCCGAAGCGTCAGACGACTATACCCAACCCAGCGACACTACAACAACATATGACAACGATCGATTTCAGCGGGGTTTTTCCGGCGATGGTGACCCCCTTTACTGAGGACAACCGAATCGACACCGAAACACTCCGCGAAGACGCCCAACGACTCGAAAAAGCCGGCGTTGACGGCCTTGTCCCGGTTGGCTCGACCGGCGAGAGCGCGACGCTTTCGCATGCCGAACACGTCGAAGTCATCGAGGCAGTCGTTGATGCCGTCGAAGACGTCCCGGTTATTGCAGGCACTGGCTCGAACAACACTGCAGAAGCCTTAGATCTCTCTCAACAGGCCGCCGATGCCGGCGCGGATGCGCTGTTGCTCATCTCGCCGTACTACAACAACCCCGAACCTGCCGGGATGTACGAGCATTACCAACAGATCGCCGACGCCGTCGATCTCCCACAGATCGTCTACAACGTTCCGAGTCGGACGGGCCAAAACATCACTGTCGAGACTGCAGTCAGACTCGCAGACCACGACAACATATCCGGCTACAAAGCCGCCTCGGGCGATCTCAACCAGATCTCGGAACTGATCGAACGCACCCGCGACAAGGAGTTTGCGATTCTCTCGGGCGACGACGGCCTGACGCTCCCGATGGTCTCGATTGGTGCCGACGGCGCGATCAGCGTCGTCGCCAACCTCGAGCCCGAACGCGCCTGTGCGATGGTTGGTGCGGCCCTCGAGGGCGATTTCGAGTTTGCCCGCGCGCTACACCACGAATTGGGGCCGCTCACCCGCCAACTGTTCGTCGAGACCAACCCGATTCCAGTGAAAGCCGCCATGGAAATGCGCGGATACGCACCAGGCCGGCTTCGGTCGCCGCTTTCGGAACTCTCAGCGGAGCATCGTGAGCCGTTGGCCGCCCGACTGGCCGAACTCGACGGCGAGCCAACTGATGGGCCCACCACGGGGAGTTCACACTGATGGTCACGATTGCCGTTACGGGTGCGGCCGGCCGAATGGGCCGAGAGGTGCTGGCGGCCGCCACCGACCGCACCGACTGCAAGGTTGCGTTTGCGGTCAACCGCACGCCCGTCGATGAGCTGATCGCGGGTGTCGTCATCGAATCTACTGATAATTTTGCTGAACTGCTGGCAGATCACGACCCGGACGTTGTCGTCGACTTTACCGGTCCCGAATCCGCTGTTGGGTACGCCGATGCCTGTGCCGAAACCGGCGTTGGGCTAGTGACCGGCACAACTGGCTTCGATGAGACCGGACTTGCAGAACTCCATCACGCAAGCGAATCGACAGCCGTTCTCAAAGCCGCGAATTTCTCGCGTGGAGTCGCTGCCCTTCGGTTGGCGGTCCGGGAGGCCACCGCTGCACTGCCGGCTGCCGATATCGAACTCACCGAGACTCACCACAACGCCAAACGTGATGCCCCGAGTGGAACCGCCAAAACGGTACTCGAGGATATCGAGGACGTCCGCGATGATCTCTCCGAGCGTATCCACGGACGAGTGGGTGAGACACCGCGATCAGCCGATGAAATCGGCGTTCATGCCCGCCGTGCTGGCGATGTTGCAGGCGAACACGAGGTACTGTTCGGCGGCAAAAACGAGACGCTATCGGTGACTCACCGAGCAGGCGACCGGTCGATTTTCGCCGAAGGCGCACTGGATGCTGCCGACTGGCTGGCTGGACGAGACGCTGGCTGGTACGACTTTTTCGAGGTTATCGACAGCACGTGACATCCTCCCCGGTGTAGAACGGAGAGGGAGCGAAGCTCCCTCAGGCAGTCGGGCTGCGCCCGACGACGCCGGGGCTTCCCACCGCACAAGGCGGTTGGTTTGGGAACCTCGGGTTTCCACACCGACGAGTGACGGGAGTGTCGTTCGAAAATCAAAGATTTTCGTGATGTGGCCAGAAATCAGAGATTTCTGGCGGGCACCCAGAACGCTCGCGTTCTGGTGATGTCCTGAAGGACGGGATTCTCTTCTTGATGAAAATAATCGCAGTCACAATCGACGGGTCTTATTGGATGGCCGAAAAAGCCGGGCGTACGACCTATGTCGACTATCGAATCCGAGATCACCGACCTGTGGAACCGCTACGACGACGGCCTGAGTGCCGACGATGCGACCGATGACGACCTCGCAACACTCGAGGCGTTCCTCGAGTCCCTCGAGGCCGGCGAGATTCGTGCGGCCGAAAAAACTGGCGAGGCTGTTACTTCCTGGGAAGCCAACGCGTGGGTCAAACAGGGTATCTTGCTCAACTTCGGGCTTCGACACACCGAGGCCCGCAACTATGGCGGCGTTGCGTATCACGACGTGCTTCCGCTCCGCGAGACGGCAGATCTCAACGAACGCGGCACCCGAAACACCCCAGACGGCACGGCCATCCGTCGCGGAGCCTACCTCGGGTCGGACTGTATTATGATGAGCCCCTCATTCGTCAACATCGGCGCGTACATTGGTGACGGCACGCTGGTTGATTCGTGTGATACCGTGGGTTCGTGTGCCCAGCTGGGCGAAAACGTCAAACTCGGTGCGAACACGTTGATCGGTGGTGTTCTCGAGCCTGTCGAGGGTGCACCGGTCATTATTGAAGACGGCGTCTCACTTGGGGCTGGCTGTCGGGTGACCTCCGGGTTCAAAATCGGCGAAAACTCAATTGTCGGTGAAAACACCCTGTTGACCCCGCGGATTCCAGTGTATGATCTGGTCGAAGAAGAAATCATCTACGGCCATCTCCCGTCCGAACGGCGTGCGTTCACGCGCTATGTCGAGTCTTCGGTCAGTGACCACGACCTGTTCGAAGGCGGAGCCTACAAACCGGCAGTCGTTGCTACCGGTGTCGAACAAGAAACGCTGGAGGCAACCCAGCGCGAAGACGCACTTCGAGACTAACTCACGGCCCTGTCGTCGGTATTCTCCGAACCGCTATCCGAGAGGCAACTGCTGGTGGATCCGGTGGACATATGTATGAGACATGCCATGGGTTGATAACGACTACCAAGCTGTCGGCAGTTGGCCACCCTCACTCCATGTGAGTGTTTAGCAACTATGGGTGGAAGCCGACAGCTATCGCCCGTCGCTACCAACCGTATGTCAACACTCAATCACACAGTCGCCTTCGAGAAGTACCACGGCACCGGCAATGATTTCATTATTGTAGATGCAACCGATCCAATCGCAAACCGGAGTGCGTTCGCGAGAGCTTGCTGTGATCGCTCGAGCGGCCTCGGCAGCGAGACCGACGGCACAACCGGCGCAGACGGTGTGTTGTTTTTGGATCTCGAGGATCGCTTTTCGCCACCACGGATTATCATGACGCTTGTCCAACCCGACGGCTCAGTAGCGCCCATCTGCGGCAACGGTGCGCGCTGTGCGGCCGTCTGGGCGATGAACCGCACTGATACCGAGTCGGTGATGATCGACACTCAGGTCGGTACTCGACAGGCAACTCGCGCCGACAACGGCATTGCCGTCGAGATGGGAACCCCGACGTTTGCTCCCCAGCGCGTCCCGTTGGCCGCCGACCGGGACGAACCACTTATCGAAGAAGCAATCGAGGGCTTGACGGTTACGGCCGTCGGTGCGGGCGTTCCACAGGCAGTGGCGTTCGTTGATGATATCGACGCCGTCGACGTCGAGTCGGTCGCACCAGCCGTTCGGCACGCCGAGTGTTTCCCTGTCGGGACGAACGTAACGTTCGCCGAGCGGGTCGAAAGCCGACGGGCGGGTGTGCCACGGTTCCGCCAGCGGAGCTACGAACGCGGTGTCGAGGGTGAAACCGACGCCTGTGCGACCGGTTCGGTGGCGATTGCGGCCGCCGCTAGCCGGATTGGGCTGATTGATTCGACCGCGCCGGTCGACATCTCGCTTGCCGGCGGTGATCTCCGGATTTCGTCGACCGACCGCGGTGAGTTGCTGTTGACCGGCGGTGTCACCCATGAGTTCGACGGGCACCTGTCGGCTCCCGATGAGTAAAACCAAAGCATTGAATCGGCGAGCGGCCTGATGCAGTACAATGAGTGATTTGGATCTCGCACGTTCGCCTGCGATTCGTCGCCTCGCCGACTGGGACCACCAACAGCTTCAGTCGCTGGCCGCCGAGTACGGAACTCCGCTGTATGTAACCGATCTCGAGCGCGTCAAAGCAAACTATCGGCGCTTTTCGGCAGCGTTTCCCGACGCCCACGTTATGTATGCAGCAAAAGCCCACACCGGCCGGTCGGTCCTCGAGGCGCTGCTTTCTGTCGGAGCCGACATCGAGTGTGCTGCAGGAGGTGAACTAAAGCGGTCGGTGGATGCAGGTGCCGACCCCAACACACTGCAGTATACCGCAGTCAACCCACCGGCTCATGATCTGGACTACGCCGTCGATCTTGCCGAGGAGGCTCCTGGGCTCACGATCACGATTGGGGCCACTGACACGCTCGATCGCCTCGCTGAACGCGACTACGATGGCCGTGTTGCGATTCGGATCAACCCCGGCATTGGAACGGGTCACCACGAGAAGGTTGCGACCGGCAACGACGCCAAGTTCGGGATTCCCTACGAGCAAGTCCCGGAGGTCGCCGACCGCGTCCGCGAGGAGTTCGAACTCGTTGGGCTTCACTCACATGCTGGCAGCGGCGTGCTGACCGACGACCTCGAAGACCACTGTATGGCAATCGAGCGCGTCGGCGAGTTGGCCCGCCGCGTGGGGGGCGTGGAGTTCGTCGACATCGGCGGTGGCTTTGGCGTGCCGTATCACGAAGACGAACCACCGCTGGATCTCGAACAAACCGCCGAGATGGTTCGGGAGGCCGTCGGCGAGATCGATGCGCAACTCAAACTCGAACCGGGCCGCTATATCGTCGCAGATGCTGGATTGATTCTCACGACAGTCAATACGATCAAAGAGACGCCAACCGCTACGGTCGTCGGGGTTGATGCCAGCCTCGCGACCCTGATCCGACCGGCGATGTTTGGCTCGTATCATCCGATGCAGAACGTCAGCGCCCCGGATCGAGAGACCGAACCTGTCACAGTTGGCGGGCCCGTCTGTACGAGCGCAGACGTGTTTGCGACCGACCGCCCGATTGCTCGCCCCGAGCGAAACGACATTCTGGCGATTGGAAACGCAGGGTCGTACGGCTATGAGTTGGCCTCGCAGTTCCATTCGCAACCACGGCCTGCCGAAGTCGCACTCGAGGACGGAACCTCTCGCGTTGTCCGTCGCCGCGAAACGCTCGAGGACGTTACGCGCGTCGAACAGTAGCGAGACTACTCGATGCGACGAGCATAGTAGACGGTATCTACTCCCCGAGCGCGGTCGTTTTCGACCCGGTGGACACACGTGAAATCCAGCGACTCGAGAATGGCGAGATGCGCACTGTTCGTACTCCAGGTTTTCGTCGAGACGGCGGGCTGACGGTGTGCTGCTGGCAGTGACTCCAACAGATAGTCGTAACATTTTGTGGCGAGTCCCTGATTGCGGTACGATTCGTCGACTACCAAGACGGTGAGGTGGTTCGTCGGGGTGTAGTCGGCGAGTGGCTCGCTGTCAATCATGGGTTCGAACGAGGCGAAGCCGACCAACTGGTTGCCGTCGAGAACACCAATCATCGGCCGATCAACACAGGCTTTGTGGTAGCTGTCGATATCGGTTGGCCCCGGCTGACCACTGGCGCGTGACAGTTCGGCGCGTGAGAGGTCGGTCAACGGTGGCAGAAAACTGTCGTTGGCCGCCTCGAGCAGCTGTCGAATATCGCTGCTATAGGTGGCTGGCTCGCTGATGTACTGAACACCGCTCATGAAACAGGGTTGTCTGTCACCGGTCTAAACATCCCGATTTTGGCGACAACTAACAGGTGTCACAACCGAGTTCTCAAATGATCGTCTTTTCAATACACATTTATTAACCTGTATTCAGAATAGTCAATGATGGCAGTGTTTCGGGTCCTCCATATCGACGATGATCGAGCCATCGGCGATCTCTTAGAGACATATCTGGAAGAGGCTGTAGACAGACAGGAGTTTGCGGTGACAGCAGTCAACACAGTTCAAGCAGCCAGAGAGATACTCACAGAACAGACAGTCGACTGTATTGTTTGTGACCAGCAGATGCCCGAAACAACCGGCCTCGAGTTTCTCCAAGAGATCCGAGCACAAGACCCACACACACCGTTTATTCTGTTTACGAACAAGGGGTCGGCCGGCATGGTCGAAGAGGCAATCGAAGCCGGTGCGACCGACTACGTCCGCAAGGGCTCGACTCACGAACAGTACGAGGTGTTGGCAAATCGGATCGCCAATGCCGTCAAACAAGAACGTGGCCGAATCGCCCGAACACAACTCAAAGAGACGACGGCGGTTATCTCACGGCTGTATTCGGTGCTGCATGAAACCGAACTAACCGTCGAAGAGAAGTTCGATCGGGTTTTAAAAATCGGCACCGAAGAGTTGGGGTATCCCATTGGCTACATTACTCGTCTCACCGATAGCTCTCTGGAGATTATTTCAGCTGTTGGCGACCACGACGTAATTCAGGAAAACAATACTGTTCCACTCGACATCACGTTTTGTGAACAGACGATTACCAAAGGCGAATCACTGTCGCTCAGCGATACGGTCAGCAGCGAGCAGTGGGCAGACTCCAAGGCGTTCAAACAAACCGGCTTTCGGTGCTACGTTGGCGCACCGATCATCGTCGATGGCGAGACGTACGGAAGCCTCTGTTTTGCGAGCGAACAGCCACAAAACGAAACTACTGTCGAAGACGATGAACTCACGGTCAAAACGTTGGCTCAGTGGGTCGGCTACGAGGTCGATCGCCACGACTACGAACAGGAACTCAAACGGCAGATCGACCGCCTCGAGGAGTTTACTGGTGTTGTCTCACACGATCTTCGCAACCCACTCAACATCGCCCAGGGACGGATTGATATCGTCGACGCAGAGTGTGATTCCGACAGTATCGGTGCGATAACCCGTGCGTTAGATCGGATGGAAGCGATTATCGAAGACACGCTTACGTTGGCTCGACAGGGCCAGACTGTCGATACCGACGAGATCGAAACCGTCAAAATCGAGTCGGTAGTTCAACACTGTGCTGATATCGTCGACATTGGCAACTCGGAGGTTCGAGTCGTCGATAGCTTCAGTCCCCAAGCCGACCGCAATCGCCTCTATCAACTGTTCGAGAATCTTATTCGCAACGCTGTCGAACACAGCGAGACTCCGGTGACAATCCGAATTGGCCGACTCAATGAGATGTTTACATCCACCCGTGTCGAAAGCGACGGCACGTTCGGATTTTATATCGAAGACGACGGGCCGGGCGTTCCAAAAGAAAAACGCAGCGAGGTCTTCGAGCCCGGAGAGACTACTAACCCTGAAGGAACAGGGTTTGGTCTCCCCATCGTCAAACGGATCGCCGAGGCACACGGCTGGGAGGTCAGTCTGACCGATAGCTTCGACGACGGTGCCCGTTTCGAGTTCACAAACGTCCGGTAGTCAGTCGAATTGGATGTCTATGTTCGTCACTGGCAGTCGAACCGTCTGGGGCCGTTTGGTCTCTCCGGCCGTCTCGATTGCGAGTTCGGCCGTCACTGATTGTTCCGATTCGTTGAGCATTCGATACTCCTCTGAGCGGAGCTGTCGAGCCCAACCGTCGGTTCGTGGTGAGTCGATCCGTACGGCGAGTGTGTTTTCCTCTGCGTCGATTGTTCGGTTTGCCAGCGTTCGGGTAGTTGGACGACGCTCGCCGACGATCTGTGTGGTTCGGTCGCCACCGACAGCAGACGCAGACGAACCGCTCGAGGTGGCTATCACGGGAACAAGGGCAGTCTCTTCGCCGACAACGAACGGTAGCGGCGAGCGGGCTATCGAGTCGGACTCCGAGCCCCGAAAGACAACCCCCGATTCGTAGACGACCTCACCACCGTCGCTCTGGAAGACCAGCGGTTGTACCGTTGCGTTCTGTGTGTTGTCGTCGACAAACTCTCCGTCGTCCCACTGGCCGACTGTTATTTCTACTGGATCGCCCACACCAATCGTGCCGCCGGCCAACCGAACCTCGGTGGCCCGACTCGAGTCCTCGTACTGGCTGATGTCGCCGAAATTGTCTGCCAACACGTCGAAAGCGCGTTCGACGTTGGTGAGTTGTTCGGCGGCCTGTCGGTCTTCGAGACCGCTAAACCCAAAGACGGTCGCAGTCGCAATCGTTGTGACGATAATCGAAAACACGAGGATGTACCCCAACGTCTCGCTGACTGCTCGTCTGTCCGTGTCGAACACAGGGCGATTCGTGGTCATGAGCTAACCTCCAGGTGAGTCTCCTCCGGATCAAAGCTGATCTCGAGGTCGCCACTGGCCAGCCGGTCGTTCGAGTGTATTTCGGTTTCAGTTTCCGGATAGCTCACTGTCACCTCGACATCTGGGTTGGTCGTCGACAGCGTGATCGTCTCGGTTTCGATACTAACGAGATACCCTGTCCCGGCGACCTGCTGCGGAAGCCGAACCGTAAGTTCGACAGTACCGTCCTCGCCGCTTGCATCAGCGTCCGCCGCAGCGATCACTGCAAGTCGGTCGGCCTCGTGGATGTTCGAGGCCAACTGGTTGCCGATCACGGTCAGTTCGTCGTTGATTACTTGTTGGGATTGTGATTCCATGAGTCCGGCCGCCCCAGTGAGCAATACACCCATCAACAGCATGGCGACAGCCAACATTAGGATGTAGCCGACGGTCACTGAAACAGCCCGACAGTCGGCTCGGAGTCGGCTCATCGTGGCTCACCCGGCGCAATGTCTGCTGTTGTCTCGAAAGTAAGATCTTGACTCTGATAGCTGACCTCGACACTCACCGAGTAGATAGCGTCGGTCGCTGTCATCGCACTTCCGGCATTGCCGTCTGCGATGGTTACCTCGCTGGTTCCGACCTCGGTGTCGATGTTGATAAACTCGAGTGTCTCGGGGTCGTTGTCGGGCCACAGTTCACGATGGCACTCGACGATTACATCTCCACTCGAGAGCCTGTCTCCGGTGATGTCTATCTCAACTGGTGTTGTTCCATCGTGTTCGATCCGACACAGTCGCTGTGGCTCTCCAGGTTCAGTCTCGTGTACTCGATCGACGGCGAGGTGACGTTCGCTTTCTTGGTCATCGTAGATATGCAGCGTGACGTTCTCGCTCGAGGAACTATTGAACTGAACGCCGAAGGCCTCGTCGCTTGTTTCGGCAGTCGTCTCATTGAGGCTACTGGGATCAAGCCCAACGCTGAGGGCTCGCAGACCATCCAACTCCGAGGCGACCGTCCAGTTGTTTCCGGTGTCGTCGAACGCCTTGTGGTTGCCATCGTCGCCGTATCTAAGCAACTCGCCCGTCTCGATATCGTTCGGGTCATAGTTGAGTGTCGCAATCGTCCCATGGCGCGCTCGCTCACGCTCGACCATCGGGGCCATCTCGTCGATCCCGGATTCAACGTTTTCGAGAATCTCCGATTCTTCCTGTTCCTGTTGGTTTTCTTCTTCGAGTAGCTCGCCTACTCCCTCGATCAACTCGCCGCGAAGTTCGGCCGCCTCGGGGCCGTCAGCCGTTGTATCACGGGTGGCGACGTTCTCAGTGAAGATGGCTGCGTTCAATAACAACGCGACAGTTACCAGGATCACTGCCAGTGCGAGCGCGGTGATCAAAAGCAGTTGGGCCCGCTCGAGTCGGCCCGAGGTGATTACATGCGCCATGTGGTGATGCGCACCTCCAGGCGGTTGTAGAGCTGACTGTCCTCATCAGCATTCGGCGCGTAGAACGACGCACACTCAGCCAACTGACAGTCCTCAGCGCCAGTCAGTCGGTCAGTGTCATAGACAGTCACCGTCCGGCTGGCGGTCACGGCGTTGTCACTGGGTTGGCCCATCTCGACCATCGACCGCGTGCGGACTCGAGGTTCTTCGCCGCTGGTGTTGTGGACGCGAACCCTGACGTTGTAGGCGATTCGTCGTTCTGCGAGTGTGTGGTTCAGAGACTCCAAAAACGCATTTTGCGAGCCCGCACTCGTATAGTAGCCGGCATCGGAGCTGTTTGTGAACTCTCCATCGCTGGCGTTCCAGTAGAGTACTGCCTCTTTGAGTGTGCCGTCTTCTGCGGCCGTCGAGAGCAGACCACTGGCCAACGCCCGCTGTTGGTTTTCGATGTGTTGATTAGAGGTACTGGCCGAAAGCGGTGTGACCGCAGTCGCCTGCATCGCAAACAACAGCCCGCTGATCAACAACAGCGCAGCGATAAACGCCTCGACAGTGTGTGCTTGCCCGCGGTCGGTATCTATCGTTTTGGTCGTCATCTTACCACACCTTTAGGACTAGTCGGTATCGGCTGTCTTCGATCAACACGACTCGGCTTGCAGTCGAGACGTCAGACTGAGGGCCATCGGTGCCACGGGTGAGTCTGTAGTCTGTGCCGTCGACAGTGTGTGTCTCGGCTGGACCCGTTGAGGGTGAGTCCTCGAGTGCGCGGATGGTGACGTTCACGTTGCGGTCGCCAACGCCTAACAGTTCGGTGGTGTCAGTTGTTGGATCAAATCCACAGTCTGCGTCTTCGATCTCCTCGCCGCTGAAAAAGCTAGCCGTACAGGCTGCCGAGAGTACCGAAGGCGTGGCTGGATCAGCTACCAACATCGTACCGGTCAGATGGTCTGCGGTTCGGTCGGCAACGATAGGTGAACTTCCTGCAGCCGTCGAAAACGGCTCGAACAGCGAGGGAACGAACATAAAGACGATGCCGACAGCGATGATGAACACTCCGGCACCAATCGCGAAATCGATCACCGTCTGGCCGCGTCGGATCATCCAACCACCACCCAGACGCCCAGTGCGACCGTCAGCAAGATGAGTACGAACTTCATGCCCGACAGTATTTTTGCCGTCCGGATGTAGCCGGCAATAAAGCCGGCGAGAATCGCTTGTATCGTCACCGCATGGAAAAACAGCAACGAAAGCAAACTGGCATCGACACCGCCACCGAAATCAGGCCCACCGTCGACGCCATCCGGCCCACCGTTGCCGTTACCATTGGCCGCCTGATCGGTGAGTCCTGCCATCACATCAATAAACTGCGTCTGGAGAATGGCCATCACTGCCAGGAGTGTGAGATACGTCATCAGGATGATCGCTACCTGCATGCGTGTTCGAGAGATCCGTTCGCGTTCGATATCGTCTGTGTTCTCGCTGGCTTGGGCTGCCGTCCGTAGCACGTCAGTAATTTCGCTCGAGGCTTCTTGGGCTTCGGTAATGAGTTTGACCGTCCGAGCCAACCGGGGCAGATGGTATTTGTTGTTGAACTCGATGAACGCATCTCGGAGGCTCACCCCGTAGTTTACTTTTGCGTACATTATCTCGAATTCGTCGGCGAGTTTCCCACTCGAGGTCTCAGAGACGGTTTTGATTGAATCCAACAGCGTCTGGCCCGTATCGTTGGCACTCGAGAGCTTTCGGAGGTTTTGGGACAACTTACCGGTAACAGCGTTTCGCGAGTAGATGTTCCACTCGTAAAACACTGCGAGCGGAATCCCGACCAGATACACCGGAAGATACACCCAAATGACGGTACTCCAGATTGGTCGGTCGATCCATGCCTGCATCGAAAGCGGTGCGCGTCCGGTGCCAACGGCAACGCCGACAACAACGAGTGCTGCCGGCACCGTCAGCGCCAGCGTAAACAACGGATAGTCCCGGAAAAACAGATGCGGAGCCCGAAGAATCTCTCGGAGCCTGTAGGAACGCTCGTTTCGTTTGATCCGGTCGAAGACCCGAAATCGGCCGACAAAGCCCTCGATGAGACCCAGGTGTGCGAGCCCGCCGTCGGTTGCTGTCTGGAGTCGCTGGCTGCTGTTTTTCGAGTGGAGATACCCATCGCCGGGTTCGTCCTGTTTGACCGTCGAGACCAACACGAGAAACGCCATTCCAATCAACGGAATCAGCGCATAGATCGTTCCGTACAACAGCGTCTGGTCGGCCTCGCCGAGCATCCCCATAATAACCAGAATAATCACCAACAGCAGCGGGAACAACGAGAGTGTCATATACATCTCGCCAAACAACTCGAGGGTCTCGAGAGTCATCTCCTGTTGCTGTTTGGCCGTCCGCATGTGGGCGTCCTTTTTGTCCTTGAGAAACGACTCCATATCGCCGCCTGAGTTGATAATCGACAGCATGTCGGTCAGAAACTGCGATAGTGGTTCACTCGGGGTTTCGATAGACTGTTTCCGAATCGCATTCCGGTAGTCCGTCCCGAAATACTCAGTTTCGTTGACGATGCTCTGAAACTCCCGGGCGATCTCGTCGTAGGTGTCTTCGGCTTCGGCCATCGCCCGCAGGATCTCGAGTTGATTCATCCCGCCGACCGAAAGTGCATACATGAATGAAATCGCATCCGGCAGCAGGATGTTGATGTTCCGCTTGCGCTCGCCGGCTTGCATATACGGAAGTCCAACCAGTCCGCCGAATCCCAGCCCAAACCCTATGGTGCCGAAAATCAGCCCTAACAGACCGACAGTCACCGGGACGACGAGTCCACGAAGCAGCGCCGCAGTTTCGCCTGTCGAGACCGGCACCCCAATGCTGAGCATCTCGGGGTCAACGATACCTAACCGAAACAGACTGTAGCCAAACAGCGTCCCGAGCAGCCACAACACACCACCGACGAGTACGCCGACACCGAGTGCGCGCGAGACGTAGTGTTCGACAGTGTCGGCGATCCGCGCCTCGGTGAGCTTTGTTTCGATGTCGTCTATGAAATCGCTACTGTCACCGAACAGTAGTCTGTATACCGGATAAAACGCCTCAACTATTAGATCGCTATCGCCGTTGGCTGGCGTCGAATCAGCGACCATCTACTCGTCCTCGCTTGGTTCAGCCTTTGGGTGCCATCCCTCACCGCCGTCGGCTGTACGGTCTGGCTCGTCGGCCCATGCTTGGCTTTCGTTCTCGAGGAACTCATCAAACGGATTGTCTGTCGACGACTCGTCGGCTGGCGGCTCCTCGAGAGGTGAGATCTCACCTCCTTCAGCAGCTTCCATCTCACCGACAGCCTCGGATTCCCGTTCGGCTCGAGCCATTGCTGTTTCTGCGTCTCCGGGCGGACTGTCTTCGTGGCCCTCAACTGTGCCGTCTTCGTGATCGTCTACTTGCGTATCTTGTTGGTCACTTACGTCGTCTTCTGTGCTGTCGGTTCCATCCGCAATAGCCTGTTTTCCCGACCTCTTGAGTTTGGTTGTCTCGTCGCTCTCGAGACTGATCGGTTCGTCTTGTGGTGTTGGACTGATCGGTTCGTCTTGCGGTGTTGCTTTCTGTTCGATCTCGTTGTCGGGCGATTCAAGCATCCCTTCGAGTGCTTCGCTGATCGATCCACCCGCCCGATTGCGGTATGCTTCGAACACTGTCTCGCCGGTCTCGAGAATACGCTGGGCGACCTCGAGTTGTTCGTCACCGGGATCAGGCCGCGGGACGAGTTCTTCGAGTTCAGCATCGACATTGATCAGCACTGATTCCATCTCACGGAGGTCTTCGAGGCTGGCCTCGAGTTGGTCGGTCGCCATCAACGCAAGGATCGTCTCGGGGTCGTTGATGTACGCCTGGACGGTGGCTGCAACCTGCGTGTAGGTGTTGAGCCCGCGGTCGATCAGATACGCCAAGATGAGTTGGCGTTCGAACAGTTCGGATTGGAGTTCTTCGTCGTCCCAACCGCGGTCGAATTTGATCTCCTCGAGCGTATTGGAGGTTCCCATCTTGAGGAACTGGTCGCCTTCGGCTTGCCACTGATAGATGTCCTGGACGTTAATCTCGTCGTTTTCGGCATCATAGTGGTTGATTTCGGTGAGCGATTTGCTTCGGCGAACCTTCTTGCCTTTAACACGACTCGAGGTCTGAATCGAGACCAAATCGAGTGCCGAAAACATCGTCTTCGAGACATTGATTGGCTGGGTGGTAAACCGTTTGAGCACCTCACCAACCGAATCAGCGTGGAACGTTGTGTAGGTAGTATGGCCCGTCGACATAACCTGGAACAGCGTTCGACCCTCTTCGCCCCGAATCTCGCCCATCACGATGTAGTCGGGACGCTGCCGAAGAGCGGCCTCGAGCAGATCGAACTCGTCGATATCGCCCTTGTCGTCTTCGGTGAACGACGGACGGGTGACACTGGCGATCCAGTTGCGCTGTGGCAACTCGACTTCGCGGGTGTCTTCGATAGAGACGATTTTGGTATTCGAGGGGATAAACAACGAGACCGCATTCAGCGAGGTGGTTTTCCCTGAGGCTGTCCCGCCAGCGAAAATCAGAGACTTGTCGTTCTCGATGGCCAACCAGAGGAACGCCATCTGTTTGAGCGAAAAGGTCTTCCAGTTGATGAGATCGATCGGCGTAAAGGGGACTTCTTTGAACTGCCGGATCGTGTAGTTGGTACCGTGGTCAGAGACTTCTTTACCGAGTGTGAGTTGGGCACGCGAGCCATCTGGAAGTGTCGCATCAACCTGTGGACGGCGTTTCGAGACGCCTTTCCCCGAGCGTTGGGCGAGTTTGACGACGAAATCATCGAGTTCCTGTTCGCCGTGGATGATGTTGGTAATAATCTGTTCGTAGCCCGAATGATAGACGAACACGGGCGAGTTGTAGCCGTCACAGGAGATGTCCTCGACGTTAATATCGTGTTTGATTGGGTCGATTCGTTCGTAGCCCAGAAAGTCACGCTGGAGGTAGTAGAGCAGCTTTTCGACCTGGTAGGCAGTCAGCTCTTCGGGGTTTTCGGCAACCACTGCGGGTTCGGGTCGGGCAGCAATCCCTTCGAGTTGTGGGGTCTGTTCAGTGTTCTCGGAACTTTCGAGTCCAAAACTCGAGAGTAACTCGCCGAGTTCACTCTCTGGGTCGGGATCGAACCGGTAGGCTTCGGGGTCAACTCGATCCGGAACGAGTCGCTCATGAAGCGGTGGGCGCTCGGAGTTTGAACCCGAACGTTCTCGAGACTCGAGATACGCTCCGTACCGAGTGCCTTCGGCGCGGGTCGGTTGGTCATCTTCGGTTTCGAGGTCGTCGAATATTGCCTCGAGTTGGGCCGCCGGCTGTTCGAACCGCTTGATGAGCCCCTCGAAGCGATCCAACAGTACGTTCCCATAGCTGACAACTCGTGGTGGGAGTTCGGCCAATTGATCGCCGAGAGACTGTTCTGCGGCGGGGTCATACAGTTCATAGCGGGACAAAAGCCGGTAGGTTTCGGTTTCGATTACCTCTCGGCGAGTCTCGGTATCTGTCGCCTCTGTGCCCTGTTCGCCGTATTTGATCGCCGTTCGGAGTTTACTGATGAGATACTCCGCAATCTCGTCTTCGATCTCATTGCGGTAGGGCTCGACGACGTAGTATTTGGTCTCGTTTTCCTTTGTCGAGCGAAAAATAATCACGAACGCATACGGCTCGTTGACCCAGTAGCGTTCGATTTCCCGAAAATGAGTCTTTTTGGCCATCGGCACTGCCTTTTCGAGATCATACCGGTTGACAAGCGTTGTTATGCCGTCGTCATCAGAAAAGAACTCGTCTTCGTCGATGTCTGGATGAACGTCGACGGTTCGTTGTTCGACGAGGTCGGCCAACTGCTCGGCGGTGTCGGCTCCGCCCGCAAGCATTGATTCGAGGGCGTCGGCTCGAAAGCCCAGTGCTTCGTCGCGGTCGAACGGAATTATCTGTCCGTCCTCATCGCGGGGACGCCTGCCGTCGGCTTCGTAGTAGTACAGCCGTTTGTGGTGTTCCCACAGCCAGGTGCCTTTGACGACCGGTGTCGTCTCAGGATTACAGAACTCCTCGAAGTAGTTCTGTAGCCGAACTGTCCAGTCACACGCCGTCTCGAGGCCGTCGAACTGAAATCCGAGTGCTTCGTTGCGGTCGAACGGGATGAGTTGTCCGTCCTCATCGCGGGGGCGTCTGCCGTTGCCATCATAATAATACAGTCGCTTGTGGTGTTCCCACTGCCAGGTGTCTTTGACAACCGGTGTTGTCTCGGGATCACAGTACGACTCGAAGTATGCCTGCAGATGCACACCACGACCAATGCCGGCATAGAGGGCGTCAATCGGTGTTTCAGCGGGTGACGACGGCCGAGACGGTGGCTGGTCGGCTGGCTCGGCCTGCCCGGAGAGAGTGCCGTCGTCGGCTGCCATTGTGTGCCATACCCGTTAGTTATATATATACCTCTCGGGAGTACTATCAGTATTGATAACTAAACGCCGATACCAGTCTCGGCAGTTGTGTGGGTACGGATCAAACGATGCGCCGACTTTTGATGTGGGTTTCTACGGAACGGTTGTCACGTCGTGGCCAAGGGCTTCGACAGCCGCAGCAATGGCCTCATGATCGGCAGTTGCCTCATAGTAAAACACGAGATCAAACGTTCCATCTCGAAGGAGCTGTTGGCACTCCCAGACGAACTCTTCGTCGTCGACGGTCAGTCCCTGAAACTGGTTCGACGAAAAGTCGGTGTTGTCGTTGCCTGCATAGATGTAACTCTCGCCTTTGTCTGCGTGTTCGGCGATAATGTCGTTGAGTTCGACAGTGAGTTCGTGCATCTCGAGATCCTCTCGGCCCGAAAGGTCGGTGTGGACAATAAGTCCAACCAGTTCGATCTCGCCGGGCTCGAGGAGTGCTTTCGTTCGTTGATACAGGTCGGTATCGAGAACGTCGCTCATGGAACTCCATCTGTGGTCGATTCCTAAACGGCTGCCGGTTGCGTTCGGTCGAAACGGATCGATAGCGAACCACCCTACAGCCGTCCATAGACCGATACTGCGGACAGCTTTATTATCACGCTCGCGTAGGGGTTTGTATGTCCGAGTCGGTTCGACGGTTGGTAATCGGCCGTGACCGAGGGCTGTCCCGGCAGATTTTGGGGATAACAGCCGTGCTGACCCTGACTGCGTTCGGGACGCTTGCGGTGCCTGCTCTCTGGGCCGAATACGCCTCAGCCAGCGGAGCCGAAACAATGCGGTTGGCAATCGCCGGTGCGTTTTTGTTGTCGGTGATCGCCGCGCTGTATCTGCTGTCGGTCGCCGGCGGTATCAATCCGTATGTGCCGACGGCCGCAGTGTTTGTGGTTCTGACGAGCTACGGAGTTACTGGCGTTGTCACTGGCTCACAGCTCGTGTTCTTCGTTGGACCGTCGATCTTTTTAGGGATTCTCGCCGCAGTATCAGCGTACGCCAACGACGGTGCGATCGCCTCGCTTTCGCTCGTATTCTTTCCGGTTGTCGGCTATATGATCAATGCCCCTTACGGAATTGCTGCGGGCTTTAGCACCGTTGATCGACTCCGTGTCGCACTCGTCTTTGGCCTGCTGTTTACGTTTTCGATCGGTATTGCAGGGTTTCTGATCGGCGCGGCAATTCGCCGAATCAACGATTATCTCAGTCAACACTCAGTACAAACACTGACTCCCGGTGAGTATCCGACTGCGGAGACTGATCAGTCGGACTCCGAGTTCGTCGAGCCAACCGAGGGCGCTGAGCGTTCGACCGCAAACAACAGGAGGAACTCGAGCGACGAATAACAGCCGAGCTGACGGTTCGTCTTACTTCGAGACGGCGACCGGCTCGTCCTGTTCGGCCATCGCTAAGACGTCATCGAAAAAGTCCAGCGAGTCGTGCGGCCCAGGGTTGGCTTCGGGATGGTACTGACGTGTGATGATCCCAAGTTCCTCGCTGGCGAGTCCTTCGGCGGTGTCGTCGTTGACGTTGATCTGTTTGACCGCGAGTTCACCCGGATCAGAGACTGTATAGCCGTGGTTCTGGGTAGTCATCACGACGCGACCCGAATCGAGATCTCGAACTGGCTGGTTGACACCACGGTGGCCGAAGGCCATCTTTTCGGTCTCGCCGCCGAACGCACGGGCAACGATCTGTTGGCCCAGACAGATTCCTGCGATTGGGAGTTCGCCTGCGAACTCCTCGACAAGTGACTGGGCGTTGGTGAAGTTGGCCGGATCACCCGGGCCGTTCGAGATGAACAGGATGTCCGGTTTGACCTCCCGTACCTCGTCGGCCGAAGCGGTACACCGCAGTACGTGAACATCCGCGCCGCGTTCGTTGAGCGACGAAATAATCGAACCCTTTGCTCCGCAGTCGATCAGCGCGACATCGTACGAACCGTCGCCGAGATGGGTAGTTGGTTCCGAGATGGTGACCTGCTCGCCGATATCGACGTGGTCGCTCATTTCTTTGCACTCGGCGAGTTCGGCTTTGGCGTCTTCGGGAGTGACACCTTCGCCGGCAGCGATGCCGCATTTCATCGCACCCTCGTCGCGAATGGAGGTGACCAGATCACGGGTTTCGATGTGGTCGATAGCTGGAACGCCCTCGCTTTCGAGCCAGGCTGCGACGTCGTCGGTGAACTCTCGAGCGACCGCCGCGCGCGGATGGACGCGACCCGACTCGAAGCGGTCGGCCCGGACTCCGTAGTTCCCGATCAGGGTGTACGAAAAGGTAAGGACCTGTTCTTCGTAGGAGGGGTCGGTGAGACTCTCTTCGTACCCTGTATAGGCAGTTGTGAAAACCAGTTCTCCGCGTGTACGGCCCGGCGCGCGACAGCGGGCTTCGAGCACGCGGCCGTCGGCCAGAGCGATGTAGGCGTCCGACATTACGAGTAACGTATCGTCTGTCGTCCTTAAGTGCGTCGTTCGAAGCTGAACTACGAAATTCGTAATCGGTATACCGTTCGGCCCGCTCGGTCGTATATGGACGACCTCGATCGGGAGATTCTTTCTATTCTGCGCCGAGACGCCAGAACGCCGTATACGGAGATCGCCGAACGCGTCGGCACCTCGGAGGGAACCGTCCGCAATCGCGTTGATCGGCTGACCGAAAACGGTATTATCGAACGCTTTACGGTCACCACGCAGACGGGTAACGTTAAAGCGATGATCGAAATTTCGGTCGATATGAACGTCGATACCGGCGAGATCTCCGAACGGATGGTCAATTGGGATGAAGTCGATTTCGTCTGGCAGGTCTCAGGTGAAGACGACATCGTCCTGGTCGTCGACTGTGTCGATACGCAGGCGGTCAACGAACTCATCAGTCAGGCTCGAGAACTCGAGGAAGTAAAAGCAACAACTACGCGATTGATTTTGGACGAACGACTCGGATAACGATATGTTGGCGGGCCTACTCGAGATGGCTTTCCCAACGAGTAGCCAACACCGACAGTGGCTCAGTTGCGCTGCGCGCGCAAGCCAAATCGACAGTGATATACCCGTGTGTACGGCCAGCTGAAGTGAAACTATAATGATCCTTTATATGTGGATTCGGTCATATACGGCTCTATAGGGAATATATACAAGCTCCTTGTTAACTCATCTCAAGATAGTACTATAACCCT
>LKML01000029.1 GCA_001563795.1 Haloferacaceae archaeon B1-Br10_E2g22
ATGTGCCGGCCGGGATTTGAACCCGGGCCATGAGCTTGGAAGGCTCAGGTCCTGCCACTAGACCACCGGCACTCACAACGTCGACTGCGGCACTCGTCGCGTTCCAACGCCGCCTTGCCGACGTACATCCGTATTTTGTGCTGCCCGTTAATTACCTTACTGTTTCGATGCGGGTTCACGTTGTCTATTGAAACACGCCTCTTCGAGAGCAGTAGACTGCCGCGAGTCGAACAACGAACGGCTACTGACCGACATCAAGCAACTCATCAAGCTTCTCGAAGTACGCCTCTCGAGGAAGCTGGTAGGCCTCTCGATACTTGATCTTGCCGTCGACAAACGACTGGGCAGTCTCGACGGCTCCCTCGAGAGCGGCTTCTCGGTCGTCGTACCGTCTGGTAGTCGCTTCGATCTCGGGTTCGAAAAACAGTTTCACCTGCCAGATGTCGGTTTCGACTGAGCCGGCACCGGGGCGACGACGCGGCGAGCCGTTCGTGACGTAGATCGTCGGCAGACAGGCTGCCGGAAACGCCTTGGAGTTGAACACATCGGGCCGATAGGCCAAAATCACACGTCCGTCGGTTTCTTCGTTCCAGACGCGCCAGCCGGTCGGTAGTGCAGAAAGACTCATAGCCATCGTTGGCCACCGATTCACAAAGCCTTCCCGCTCGAGTATCCTCGAGCGTTCCGAAAGCGGGCGTTATTTTAGTTAGATGATAAAAATCACGACATCCCAATCACAAAGTAGGTGTGTATGCTGATATGTATGAGCCTACTTTAGTTAGAAACTAGGCTCTCTCGGTATTGCAGTGGCTACTCTCGGCTTGGGATAGTGTGCTTTGTTCTGATCTGTTTGGAAAAATACGGCGACCGATGAACAGCATCGCAGAAAGGCTTATACGTATCAAAAAACACACTGTAAATAGTCTCGGTCTTCCGACCGGGCAATAACGCCTCTCCACGCGCCGTTCGTTGGTTCTTGATGCCGCTTTGTTGTCAGCCGCTGATCGGGTGTTCGGCATGGTGGAGTGGTATGCATACACATGCCACTCACGACAACGCGACTGCCGCGTTCTTGCAGTTCCAGCGGCGGTACTGTCGTGACATGTCCGGCCAACATGCGGTCGAGGGTGACTCGACCATCTGGCCAGTGATACAATGAGCAACGACAGACAAACTCTCGAAGACCTCAGCGAGCACTACCAGGCATCAGTTCCATCAGACCTCCGTGAAGCCAAACGCTTCGATTGGTATCTCGAGGAGGTGAGAGACGACCCACGGATCGCCCGCAACGCCCACCAGCGCGTTGCTGATATGTTCGACCACTACGGCACCACCTACGACGAAGACGCCGGTGTTGTCGAGTACACCATGGCCGCCGAAGACCCCTTACACGACGGCGAAAACGTTTTTTACGGTCGCGAGGTTCACGAGTCGATCCACGAGTTCGTCAATAAAGTCAAATCCGGTGCTCGCGGGTTGGGCCCGGAAAAACGAATCAAACTCCTGTTAGGGCCAGTGGGTTCGGGCAAATCCCACTTCGATTGGCTCGTCCGACGCTACTTCGAGAACTACACACTCGAAGACGACGGCCGGATGTACACCTTCCGGTGGGTCAATCTCTGTGATGTCATCCGCGATCAGGATCCTGCGGATGATACGGTCGAATCACCGATGCATCAAGATCCCCTCGTGTTGTTGCCACAGGAACAACGCGATATGGTGATCGAGGGACTCAACGAACGGTTAGAAGCACCGTATACGATTCGCAACGAACAGCACCTCGATCCAGCCAGCGAGTTTTACATGGACAAACTGCTGGCTCACTATAACGATGATCTCCAGACGGTACTCGAGAACCATATCGAGATTATCCGTCTTGTTGCCAGTGAGAACAAACGCCAGTCCATCGAAACCTTCGAGCCCAAAGACAAGAAGAATCAGGACGAAACCGAACTCACCGGCGATGTCAACTACTCGAAACTCGCTATTTACGGTGAGTCTGACCCGCGTGCGTTTGACTACGCTGGGGCCTTTTGTAACGCCAACCGGGGCATCTTCTCGGGCGAAGAGCTACTGAAACTCCAACGGGAGTTCCTGTATGACTTTCTGCACGCCAGCCAAGAACAGACGATCAAACCCAAAAACAACCCTCGGATCGATATTGATCAGGTGATCGTCGGTCGGACAAATATGCCCGAATATAGAGAAAAAAAGGGCGACGAGAAGATGGAGGCGTTCAACGACCGAACCAAACGCATCGATTACCCCTACGTCCTCGAGTACGAACAGGAAGCCGAAATCTACGGCAAGATGCTACGGAACGCCGATGTGCCGAATATGAACATCGAGCCCCATACTCTCCAGATGGCGGGGCTTTTCGGCGTGCTCACCCGTATTGTCGAGCCGAACGACGAATCAGTGACGCTGGTACAGAAAGCCAAAGCCTACAACAACGAACTGGACGATGACGACGTCGACGTCAAAAAACTCCGCGAGGATGGCGAGGCCCAAGCCGATATCGCCGAGGGGATGGACGGCGTCTCAGCGCGGTTTATCGGCGACGAGATCGCCGAAGCGATCATGGATTCGACCCACCGCGGCCGCAACTATCTGAGTCCGCTGACGACGTTCCGGCATTTCGAACAGAATCTCGAGACCCACGGGTCGATTCCCGAAGACAACATCGACCGCTACCAGCGATATCTCGAGATGGTTCGCGAGGAGTACAAAAACCGCGCCATCGAGGACGTCCGCCACGCACTCGCCTACGATCTCGATGAGATCCAGCGGCAGGGCGAAAAGTACATGGACCACGTGATGGCCTACATCGACGATGCGACCGTCGACGACGAGCTAACGGGCCGCGAACAGGAACCAGACGAGACGTTCCTGCGGTCGGTCGAAGAGAAACTCGACATTCCTGCCGACCGTAAAGACGACTTCCGCCAGGAGGTATCGAACTGGGTCTCGCGGCGGGCCCGCGAAGGAATCAGCTTCAATCCACAGGACAACGACCGGCTGCGACGCGCGCTCGAACGCAAACTCTGGGAGGACAAAAAACACAACATCAACTTCTCGGCGTTGGTCTCGGCCAATGAGATGGCCGACGACGAGCGTAGTGCTTGGATCGATGCGCTCTGCGAACAGGGGTACTCCGAGGAGGGAGCCCGTGAGGTCTTAGAGTTCGCCGGGGCAGAAGTCGCCAAAAGCGAGCTCGAAGAAGATGTCTGAAGAGTTCATCACCAAAGCCGACCGCCAGCTCCAGTCGGCCTACGAGGGTCCGATGAGCCTCAGTGAGTACGTCGAAGCGGCGTTTGAGGCGCCCTCGATTGCGGCTCACGCCAGCCGGTATCTGCTGGCAGCCATCGAATCGATGGACACCAGAACGGTGATCGAAGAGGGCGAAACCAGAGAGCGATACCGCTTTTTCGACGACCCACACAACAATGGCGAACACGCGGTCTTGGGCAATACGGCCGTCCTCAACGCCTTCGTCGATGATCTGCGAACCATTGCCGCAAACCGTGGGAAGGGCGAAAAGATCATCTGGTTCGACGGGCCCACCGCGACGGGGAAATCTGAGCTCAAACGCTGTCTGGTCAATGGGCTTCGAGAGTACTCGAAAAACCCGGAGGGCCGACGCTACACCCTCGAGTGGAATATCACCGGTGCCGACAACAGCCGCGGGCTAAGCTATGGTGACGATATCAGCGATGACGAACAGTGGTACGAAAGCCCCGTCCAGGTACACCCGCTCACAATCTTTCCGAAAAGCGTCCGTCAAGAGCTACTGGCTCGGCTCAACGAACATGATTCCGAAGGGCCACCAATCGTCATCGACGGCGAGATGGATCCCTTTAGCCGCGAAGCCTACGATTATCTCGAGGCGCGGTACCGACAGGCGGGCACCCGAAAGCTGTTTTCGTCGATCACCGACAAAAGCCATCTCCGAATCAAAAACTACGTCGTCGATGTCGGCCGGGGAATCGGGATTCTTCATTCGGAAGACGACGGTACACCCAAAGAGCGGCTGGTCGGCTCGTGGATGCCGGGGATGCTGCGTGAACTCGACTCGCGCGGCCGAAAGAATCCCCAGGCGTTCAGCTACGATGGCGTGCTCTCGCAGGGCAACAGCCTGCTGACTGTTGTCGAGGATGCCAGCCAGCACGCCGATCTGCTTCGTAAACTGCTCAATGTGCCCGACGAAGGGCGCGTAAAGCTCGATAAGGGAATCGGCATGGACATCGACACCCAGTTGGTGATGATCTCGAATCCGGATCTGGATGCCGAACTCGACCAGTATGCCGACCGCAACGGCCGCGATCCACTGAAAGCTTTGAAACGACGACTCGACCGCCATGAGTTCCGGTATCTGACTAACCGCCGACTCGAGGCCGAACTCATTCGCCGAGAACTAACCAGCGAAAAACGCGTCTGGGCGGATCTCGACGACCAAGAGATCGAATCCCGGGTTCGAGCCCCACTGAGTGTGTCGATCCGGGATGGGCGAGGACGGACGCGTGAGCGTGAACTCGCACCGTTTGCGATTGGGGCGGCCGCCATGTACAGCGTGGTGAGCCGACTCGACGGCGAGGAGTTGCCTGCAGGTCTATCGCTGATCGAAAAGGCCCGACTGTTCGAACAGGGCTATCTCCAAGACGGTGACGAACGCCTCGAGATTGACGACTTCGAGTTTACGGTCGAAGGCGACGGTACACACGGCATTCCGGTGACCTACACGCGAGATATCATCGCAGATCTACTGCACGAAGAAACTGGTCGCGCACATCCAGACCACGCCGTCG
This sequence comes from Haloferacaceae archaeon B1-Br10_E2g22, assembly GCA_001563795.1. Lineage (GTDB taxonomy): Archaea > Halobacteriota > Halobacteria > Halobacteriales > Haloferacaceae > Halohasta. The sequence goes on from LKML01000029.1 coordinate 4,806, forward strand.
AGGATGTGGTGATGCCCGAAGACGTGCTCAATGCGATGGCCGAGGATCTATCGGCCGCACCTGTCTTTTCGCGGGCCGAAGCCGCCGAGTACGAAAACCGGCTGCCTGCGGTAAAAGAGTTCGTCTTCGAACAGCAGGAACACGCTGTCTTGCAGGCGTTGTTGGCCAACAAAAGCGTCTCGAAAGAGACGGTCGCCGAGTACGTCGAACACGTCTACGCCTGGGAGGGCGACCGCACAGTCGAGACCGAACGCGGTCCGGTCAAGCCCGATGTACTCCTGATGAAAGTCTTCGAGACCGAACATCTCGGACGCTTTTCGAACAGCGATTACACCGGCAATACGCCCAGCGAGCCGGTCGAAGCCTTCCGCCGAGAGAAGGTCATTACCGCGCTCAATCGGTACGCGTGGGAACACCGCGACGAGGAGTTTTCGATTGACAACGTTGATCTCGCATCGATCCCGGTCATCCGGGCAGTCCTCGAGAGCTACGACTGGACGGATGTCAAACGGATTTACCCAGAGTTCGACCCGCGACAGTGGGACGAACCACCGACAGGAACGGTTACCGAACAGCTCAAAGACGAGACGATCGCCACGCTATGTGAGGGGCAGTTCTCGGCGGCGTCGGCCGAGTTGACCACGCGAGCAGTCATGAAAGAGGTACAATACAAATGGGACTAAGAGACGATCTCGACCGCTTCCGTGAGGTCGGTGACCAGCGCAGACAAGACCTCGAGGAGTTCATCAGCTACGGCGACCTCGGCGGCTCACGACCGGATCAGGTCAAAATCCCTGTCAAGATCGTTGATCTGCCGGAGTTCGCGTATGATAAACGCTCGATGGGCGGTGTCGGCCAGGGCCAAGGCGGCACGCCCCAGCCGGGCCAGCCCGTCGGCCCTCCACAACCCGGCGATGGCGACGAAGATGGCGAACCAGGCGAAGAAGGTGCTGACCACGAATACTACGAGATGGATCCCGAGGAGTTCGCCGAAGAACTTGACGAAGAACTCGGCTTGGATCTCGAGCCAAAAGGCAAACGCGTCATCGAGGAGGTCGAAGGCGACTTTACCGACGTTACCAAAGTCGGCCCGAAAGGCACGCTCGATTTCGAGGAGCTATTCAAACGGGGACTGCGGCGCAAACTGGCGATGGATTTCGACGAGGAGTACATCCGCGAGGCCCTAAAAATAAACGGCTACGGGCCTCGAGCAGTCTTCGAGTGGGCTCGCGGCGAGCGCATTCCCGTTTCGTTTGCGTGGATCGAAGAGGCCTACAAAGAGATTCCCGACGACGAACGAACCAACTGGGCGAGCCTCGAGGAGTTCGAAACAACTGTCGAGCGCTCGACGGTCGCCCAGCGGATTCGCCGGAAGGGGCTCAAAGAGATCCCGTTCCGCCGCGAGGACGAACGGTACCGACATCCCGAAATCATCGAAAAGAAAGAACGCAACGTCGTTGTCATCAACATCCGGGATGTCTCGGGGTCGATGCGCGAACAGAAACGCGAACTCGTCGAACGAACCCTGACGCCGCTCGATTGGTATCTCACGGGCAAATACGACAACGCCGAGTTCCACTACATCGCCCACGATGCGGATGCCTGGGAGGTCGACCGCGAGGAGTTTTTCGGCATTCGATCTGGTGGCGGCACGCGAATCTCGTCAGCTTACGAGTTGGCTGCCGAAATCTTACAGGAGTATCCGTTCAGCGAGTGGAACCGGTATGTGTTTGCCGCGGGTGACTCTGAAAACTCCTCGAACGACACGAAAGACCGGGTGATCCCGCTGATCCAAGAAATACCGGCGAATCTCCATGCCTACGTCGAGACACAACCCGGCGGAACGGCGATCAACGCGACTCATGCCGAAGAACTCAATCGCGCACTGGGGACGGCCGACAACGTTGCGGTGACCCGTGTCACCAGTCCTGACGACGTGGTTGATTCGATCTATGAAATCCTGAGTACGGAAGACGGAGCAACCGAATGAACGGAGATTCACAATGAAAGACGAACGCTTAGATGCCAGACGGATTGCCGCCCAACTGGACGAACCAGTCACCGAGGCCGCAGCCTTGGCACGCAAACTCGGATTGGATCCCTACCCGGTGAACTACTGGATCGTCGATCACGACGAGATGAACGAACTGATCGCCTACAGTGGCTTTCAGGATCGGTATCCACACTGGCGGTGGGGAATGGCCTACGACCGCCAGCAGAAAAAAGATCAGTTCGGAATGGGCAAGGCCTTCGAGATCGTCAACAACGACAACCCCTCGCATGCCTTCCTCCAGGAATCCAACACGATGGCCGACCAGAAGGCAGTGATTACGCACGTCGAGGCCCACGCCGATTTCTTTGCCAATAACAGTTGGTTCGGCCTCTATAGTGACCGCGGTAGTACCGGCAGCGATCCGGATGCTGCGGCCATGCTCGAGCGCCACGGTGAGGCAATCGCTCGCTACATGGATGACCCAGAGATTGACCGCACCGACGTCGAGCGGCTGATCGATGCGGTGCTCTGTATCGAAGACACTATTGACCAACACCGGCCACTGGCGGCGGCCGACATCGAAGACGAAGACCACGACATCGACGACATCAGTGACAAACTCGACCAACTCGGCCTCTCGGAGGATGTCCGCCAGCAGGTCTTCGACGACGCCTGGCTCGAGGCACGCACCGCAGCCGACGAGGCCGCCGGCCTCGAGGAACCACAACGTGATGTAATCGCCTTCTTGCGAGACCATGGCAAACGCTACGACCCTGAGGCCGGCAAAGCCCTCGAGCGCGAAGAGTGGGAAACGGATGTAATCGAACGGCTTCGGGAGGAATCCTACTACTTTGCGGCCCAGAAAATGACCAAAATCATGAACGAAGGGTGGGCCGCCTACTGGGAGTCACTGATGATGGGCGACGAACGGTTTGCAGGCACTGATGAGTTCATTACGTACGCCGACCACCAAGCGCGGGTGCTCGGCTCGCCAGGGCTCAATCCCTACAAACTGGGCAAGGAACTCTGGGAGCATCTCGAGAACACAACCAACCGAAAAACAGTCGCCGACAAACTGCTGCGGGTCGAAGGCATTAGCTGGCGCAACTTCAGCGAGACAGTCGACTTCCAGTACGTCGCCGAGTTGCTGGCTCCGGACGATGTGATTGCAGGTGTCTGTTCGGATCGCCTCGAGGAACTGCAAGCGCTCGCCGACGCCGGTGACCCACGAATCGACAGCGAGGCGCTCGATCGAGCGGTTCGAACCCATGAGGGTGCGATTGACCCAGGGGATCCCAACGCAGTCGATGTCGATCGCTATCCGTGGAAAGTACTGACGTATGAGGGGTTGGCCGAACGCCACTACTCGCTGGCAAAACGACAGAATCGTGGCTTCCTGAAAGATATTGACCGCTCGGAACTCGAGACACTGGCGCGGTACATGTTCGACGACGAAAAGTACTCGAGTGTGGCTGCGGCAATTGCGGACGTCGAGTATACTGCCGGCTGGGATCGGATGCGAGAAGTCCGAGAGAGTCACAACGACGTGACGTTTATCGATGCGTTCCTTACCGGCGAGTTCGTGATGAATAACAACTACTTCACCTACGAATACTCGCATGCTGGCAGCGAGTATCGTGTAGCGAGTACGGCCGCCGAAGACGTCAAAAAGAAGCTCCTGTTGCAGTTTACTAACTTCGGTAAACCCTCGATTGCGGTCTACGACGGCAACTTCGCCAACCGTGGTGAACTGCTTTTGGGCCACCGTTACAACGGCGTCGAACTTGATTTCGAGCAGGCAACTGACACTCTCGAGCGCGTTTATGAGTTGTGGGGCCGACCGGTGAATCTGATGACGATCCGCACCGAGTACGACGATCACGAACTCGAGGTTGCTCGTCGCCGTGGCCGCGAGCCAGAAGGCACTGAGGTCGGTGTTCGAATTCGGTACGACGGCGAGGCCTTCGATGAGTACGAACTCAAAGCAGAACTGAAAGCCGCAATCGAAGCCAGTGACGTCGATTACGACACCAAACCTGACGAGTGGCTGGGGTAGGTCGTCACCACCAACTCGTCGTCAGTACTGCTCGAGGGATTATGTTTCCAGCAGCCAGCCAAATCGTTTCTCCCAGAACTCCTCGTCGGGCGGTTTTTTCGAGCGGTCGTAGGTTTTCTTGTCTCGTATCTGCCGTTCGATCACCTCTCGAGCCTCAGCGAGCGCGTGGCTTGCGCCGTAGCCCTCGCCCGATCCAATGTAGAGTCCCTGGTCGGTATGAAGCCGAACTCGTGCAAGCAGCAGTGGTGTACCACGGAGCGTTTCAGTGTGTTCTTGCAGATGGATTTTGGCATCCAGAATCGTCATCGAGTGGTCTCTGTCATCGAACTTCTCGACCATCGCAACGATGTCTTCGTACTGCATATCATCCAGCAGGTCGCTGCCGTACAGTTGGACGGCTCGGTTGCCGCCGGCTTCCCATGTGAGTGCCTCGAGGACATCCGTCTTCGTGAGGATGCCGAACGGCTCGCCGTTTTCGGTGACGACGAGCGACGAGCCACCGATTTCGAACATCGCTTCGACGGCAGCCTGAAGCGTCTCTTCGGGACTGATCGTCCGGACTGGCGAGGCCATGAGATCTCGAACCGGCAGTGCGTTCATCCGTCCGAGTTCGCCTTCCCGTCCGCCGTAGCCGCCGCCTCGGGTACGGGCCGCGCGGTCGGCCACATCGCCACCGAACGAGTCGACGGCCTCGACGTCACCGCCTTGGCTTTTGGCTTCTGCACGCACAGTGCGTTCGATGACATCGTAGAGGCTCAGAATGCCGATTGCCTCGCTGTCTTCGACGACCGGGAGATGGGTAATGCGGTGTTCTCGAAAGTGGTTGATCGCCTGGCCGAACGTCGAATCGCCCTCGAGGGTGACGAGATCAGCCGTGTAAGCCGTTTGGACGGTTGCTGCATCGAGAAACGACTTGACCTTCCCGAGAATGTCGTCCTCAGAGACAACACCGACCAACTTGCGACCCTCGAAAACCGGGAGTATCCGACTGTCGCTATCAAGCATGAGCTGTGCGGTCTGTCGGATGTCTTCGTCGGGCGAAAGCCGTGGGACGTGCCAGACCAGCGATCGAAGCTTCTGGTTCGGTTGGTGATGTGAGCTTGCCAACTGTCGTCTGGTTACGACGCCTTCGAACGTCTCACCGTAGACGACGACACCGTTTACTGAAGGGTCTGCAAAGACCCCAACAAGCTTTGAGACCGGTGTGTCGGGATCATACTGTTCGTACTGTTCGGAAACAATGTCTTCGATATTCATATTTCCACTCCGTGGCCGGGCCAACGGTTGGCACTCGACTGCACTACTCTGTGGGTGGTACACACAAGCCTCTGGTGGCCCCAGTCAGTAAGCGGCCTCTATTGTGCATGTATTTTTCTTATAGTTCACAGAGGTAATTTTATCATGTTACGTTACTAGTGTGTTATCATATGACAAGAATGCAGCAGCCCAAACAGTACACATCCACCTCTGGCCGTTCGCAGTCTATATCGGACAGAACCACACAGACTCACTGGTGTGTATCTCTCGGTCAAATTGGCCTGCTGGTCTCGAGAGGTCTGTAGCTTTTCGATGCAATCGCCACACCATCAGGACGGCTGCTTTCGACATCTGTTCGAGGAGTTAGCCGATCCAGTGGTCAAATTCGAACTCGTCGATGGCGAGCCGATAATCCGGCATGCCAACGATGCGTTTGTCGATGTGTTTGGTTCTGGGCCACTGTCTGTGGCTGACGAACCGTTGAACGAACTGATTGTTCCGGCCACGAAACAACAGGAGGCCCAGCAGTTCGACCAGCGAACCGAAGCCGGCCATTCAAACGCCGCCGTCGTCGAACGGATGACAGAAACAGGCGAGCGGAAGTTTATCTACCGTGGTGTTCCGTACGACGACGACCACGGCTTTGCCATCTACTCGGATATCACCGATGAACTCCAGCGAGAACGCCATCTCGATGTGCTCCACCGGGTACTCCGACACAACCTCCGCAACGATCTGACCGTGCTGTTGGGTATGGCAACCAGGATTCTCGAGCGAACGGACGACCCTACGACCGCACAGGCAGCGAACAAAATCAAACAGACAGCAAGTCAGCTCTCCCAACTCACCGAGGAGGCAAAAACCATCGAACGAGTGTTAGGTGAGTCTGTCGGCCTCGAGCCCGTCGCCGTCGAGCCGCTTGTCGAACGCGTGGTCGCCGACTGTACGGCTCGCTTCGAGACGGCAACGATCACCACCGAAATCGATGCCGAACTGCACGTGAGTGCAAACGACAAACTACAGATCGTCCTCAGGAGTTTGCTTGACAATGCGATCCGACACAACGATTCGGCCGACCCGCAGGCGACTGTTTCGGCCACTCGAGTAGACTCATCGACCATCGAACTAGCTGTCAGCGACAACGGCCCTGGCATTCCAAGAATCGAACAGCAGATTATTACTGAAGACAGAGAGATCACGCCGCTGAAACACGGCAGTGGCTTGGGCTTGTGGCTCGTCAAGTGGATCACTGACGCCTACGGTGGCCAAATCGAGATCGAATCAGCCGCCAGTGGCGGTACGGTTGTTCGGCTGTTGTTGGCTGGCCAGCCGCCGGAGTAACTGTGAGGAGCCTAAAACAGCGCTTCGCGTGGTTCGAGGACGTGTGCTGGCCCGCCGACCTCCCAGATGTCGGTTTCGATGCCAATCTCGGCAATGCGGGCTTCGACTTCCTCGAGGTACTCCTCGCGTGTGTTGACATAGACGCTCGCGCCCGTGTCGGTCGAAAAGTAGACCTCGAGGCCCTCTTCTCGAAGCTCTCTGACCGCGTTGAACACCGCAATCGTCTCGGGCTGCCAGTAGACCCATCCTGTCGGGCCGGTCATCGTAGCCGCCGTCAGTGACAACGAGTCGTGTTCGGCCAACGCAAAGACTCGCTTGAAGGAGGCTTCTCGCAGCGCATCGCGCATTTCGACGATCTGATCCGGAATATGGGCCATTCGCGCCTGGAACATGTGGCTTTCGGCGGCCTCCTTGTGAGCGGCTTCGGTCTCTTTGTATGAGGGGACGTGGGCGGCGACGATCTTGAGGTCGTCTTCGAGAGCTGACTCGAGGCGGTAAGAACGACAGTCCTCGTCGTTGAGCCCGGCATACAGGTGCGAAAACGCCCCTGTCACCGCACGGGCGGCCGACGACGAGCCACGACGGGCGACCGTCGAGACTTCGGGCAGACTCATCTCGAGGCCTGCCGCCTCGACGAGTGCGAGCGCGGCCGCAGCAAACCCTGATGACGACGAGCCGAATCCGATGTTCGAGGGGAAGGAATTTTCACTTTCGAACCGGACGGCACACTCGAAGCCAGCGAGTTCGCGGACGTGTTCGACGACCAGTTGAATTCGTTCGGCAGCCCGCCCTTCGACTGGTTCGCCGTCAATACGGTAGAGATCTTGCTCACCACCGTCGGCCTCGACATCCTCGAGCCACTCGACGGTCGTCGTCGTATTGGTTGGTGCGGTACAGACGCTGATCGAATCGTGGTACGGAAGCCGAAGCTCCGGGTCGCGCATGCCATGGTACTTAACGAGCCCCTGGATCGGATGGGCGCGTGCAGTTGCTTTCATGCTCATTGTCGGAACAGTGTCCGGTTGCCGGTTAGTCGTTCCGAATTTTGCGGCGACCCGGTCGTCGCTCAAATTCGTCCAGCTACCAAGGACAGAACCGATAACAAGTATTTAGAGGAGAGTCATCGAATACAGTTGGTATGACCGAGCACACCGTCGAGTTCGTTGGAACCGGAGAGACGATTACGGTCTCCGACAAACAAACTATTCTCAAAGCCTGTCTCGAAGAGGGAATCGCCCAGGAGTACTCCTGTCGTGTCGGGATGTGTTTGGCCTGTACGGCAGAAATTATCGAGGGAGAAGTCGCCCAGCCTGCGGCTCGCGGCTTTACCGAAGAAGAACGAGAGCACTACGCGCTGACCTGCATGGCGCGTGCCCAGTCGGATCTCAAGCTCAAACGCGGCGTGTATCCACCGAGTATCGAAGCCGACCAGACGACCGCTGAGCCTGCGCCGGCTGACGACGACTAACAAGCAGTCGGTTACTGTGCTTCGAGACGGTGCTGGATGACTTCTGCCGAATCGTCCCACTCGAAGTTGCCACCGTGGGCTCGAACCATCCGTTCTTTGTACGCCTCGAGATCCGGCGAGCCCTCCCGTTGGGCGTCGGCATCTGTCATCTCACCGAGTGTGAGCTGTTCGATGCGTTCGACGACGAACGTCTGGTCGTTGATGTGGAAGCTGTCGCCTTCCTCGGCGTAGGCCTGTCCGCGGGTGATCTGGGTCATCTCACCGTCTGCAACAGCCTGGATGACACGGTCGTTGGGCAACAGGGTTTCAGGTTCGATTTCTGCCATAGCAGCTGTTTGTTCTACACGCCCAAAAACATACGGCGTCCAGCATCGAGCGTCCCAACCCGCGGGATTCAAGAGTGTTGGGCAACCCCTCTCTATCAATGCGTCACGACCACCTCATCTCCGCGAGTCAACTGTCGCGGGCCGACATCGAGGCGGTACTCGAGCGGGCCGCCGAGATCGACGCTGATCCTGCGGCGTGGGCCAGCGCCCACGACCGGGCCGTCCTCGGACTCTGTTTTTTCGAGCCGAGTACCCGCACCAAAATGAGCTTCGAGACCGCGATCAAACGCCTCGGCGGGGCGACGACCGATATGGGTTCGGTCGAATCCTCCTCGGTAAAAAAAGGCGAGAGTCTCGCCGATACTGTCCGCGTTGTCGAAGGCTATGCGGATGCGCTCGTGCTTCGACACCCCAGCGAGGGGGCAGCCAAAATGGCCGCCGAGTTCGTCGACGTACCCGTGATCAACGCGGGCGACGGCGCAGGCCAACACCCAAGCCAGACGCTCTTGGATCTGTATACGATCCGCGAGAACGTGGGTCTCGATGGGCTTTCGATTGGGATTATGGGCGATCTGAAATACGGCCGGACGGTTCATTCGCTGGCCGAAGCACTCACCAACTTCGATGTTCGCCAACACTTCATCAGCCCCGAAAGCCTCCGGTTGCCCCGTGGAGTTCGATTCGATCTGCACCAATCGGGCGCACAGGTTCGAGAACACACCGACCTCGAGTCGGTTTTGTCGGATCTCGATGTGCTGTATGTCACCCGCATCCAGCGCGAGCGATTCCCTGATGAAACCGAGTACGAAAAGATTGCTGGCGAATACCAGATCGATGTCCAGACGCTCGAGGCAGCCAGCGAGGATCTCGCAGTCATGCATCCGCTTCCACGGGTCGATGAGATCGATCCAGGCGTCGATGCAACCGACCACGCAACTTACTTCGAACAGGCCCACAACGGCGTGCCGGTACGAATGGCACTCCTCGATTATCTGTTGTCTACGGAGCCAGACCAATGAGCGACCACGAACTCCGCGTTTCGAAAATCCGCAATGGTACAGTGATTGACCATGTTTCGGGCGGCCATGCGCTCAATGTGCTTTCAATTCTCGGCATCGACGGCTCGGAAGGCCTTGGTGTCTCAGTCGGGATGAACGTTCCCAGCGATCGACTAGGTCGGAAAGACGTCGTGAAGGTCGAAGACCGCGAGCTAAGCCAATCAGAAGTCGATGTGATATCGCTGATCGCCCCCGAAGCGACGATCAACATCATCCGCGATTTCGAGGTCGTTCAGAAAAACCGCGTTGATCGCCCCGAAACCGTCGTTGGGCTGCTTTCGTGTCCGAACCGCAACTGTATCACCAATGACAACGAGCCAGTCGAGAGCAACTTCGCGGTGGTCGAAGACGGCGTGCGGTGTGCCTACTGTGGGACGATTATCCGCGATTCGCTCGCAGCGCATATCGACCCCGAGTGACTCGCCGAAAAGAATTTTAAGCAACCCGTCCATCTTTGTATGTATGTCTACGAAAGTCAAACTGATCGCAGTGCTGGTCGTTGTTGTGCTGGCCTACGTCCTGTTTTCGGGAGACACCGACCCCGTTGAAGTCGACCTCGAGGAGTAACCGAAGAACGAACACTTACACAGCCGGCCAGCCAACTGCGGGTATGTACGGGGTTGTCACCCGAAACGTCCCGGAGGCAGATTGGCCGGAGTTCGACTGTGCGTTTTATGAAGTAAAAGACGTCACTGGCCGCCCAGCCGAGCCGATCGCCAGCGCGGTCAACATGGTGTCGTGTTTCGGTGACAACGCTGCAGCCAGCGACAACCCCGAGTTGGTCGCTGTCGACAGCGAGGGCCAAGAGGCCACTCGAGATCGAACCTACTTCGATTGGTCGTACGTCTGTCCGACCCACGACGCCTATCGCGAGGGACTACTCGAGATCATCGCTGATTGTGCGGCCGCCAATGACAACGTGCGACTCGACGATGTTGGATTTCCGCGCGAGGGCTACTGCCGGTGCGAGCGGTGCCGCCACCGGTTCGCCGAAAGCGAGTTCGAAACATGGGCCGACTGGCGTGCGTCCGTTATTACTGAATTCGTTGCAGCCGCCCGCGAACGTGTGCCGGGTCGGTTGTATCTCACTCTGTATCCAGACCCGTATCCGGGCCATCTCTACGAGCGGGCCGGCCTCGACCTCGAGGCACTCAGCCAGCATGTCGATGAGTTTGTCGTGCCGCTGTATGATCTCAACTACGGGACGACCTATTGGCTCGAGACAATTGCTCGAGGGTTTCGCAGTGCCTTAGGCGGCGAATACCGACTGGATGGCGAAAGCCCAGAGCCGCCGTTTTCTATCGAGCTGTACGCCGTCGATGTTGCTGTTGACAACCTGATTCACGCCACCGAGGTGGCCGACGCCTACGCAAAGGACGTGTTGTTCGGCTATGATGCCGCCCAGGCGTCGGCAGCGATTCGTCGGAAACGCGCTGACGAACGAACCGGAAAAAGCTACGGCCCCGAGTGACGACTCAGCCGCCGTAGCTCAGAAACCAGATCACTGCAATACCGCCCAGAAAAACCAGTAGTGCAACCCCACCGAGTGCGAACATTAGGGTGAGCCCGGCTTCGGTACTCGATTCGTCGTTTGAACTCATTGTGGCCGGTAGGGTCGCAACCCATATAGCTGGTACGCCGCCCACTCAGTGGCCTCGCTAATGGACTGTCCGGTCGTCGCTGAGAGCAATCGATTCGCGGGGTTCGTAGTTGCCAAACGTTGGTGTCGGCCCGTCTCCTGGTGTGGCCCAGCCAACCGCATTGACTAACACTTGCTGGATTGCCTCGTTGTGGTAGATTGGATACGTTTCGTGACCTGGCCGAAAGTAGAACACTCGGCCGTTGCCACGACGGTAACAACAGCCCGACCGAAACACTTCGCCACCTTCGAACCACGAGGTAAACACGAGTGTCTCTGGTGCTGGCACATCGAAGCGCTCGCCGTACATCTCGGCGTCCTCGAGTTCGATGTATTCGTCGAGCCCCGCAGCAATCGGATGGCTTGGTTCGAGTACCCACAGCCGTTCGCTTTCGGAGGCTTCCCGCCATTTGAGCGAACAGGTCGTCCCCATAAGCCGTTTGAAGAGCTTCGAGTAGTGTCCCGAATGCAGTACGATCAGTCCCATCCCCTCGAGAACGCGCTGCTGAACGCGCTCGACAATCTCATCGCGGACTTCGTCGTGGGCGGCATGACCCCACCACGTCAACACATCCGTCTCGGCGAGTACGGCTTCGGTCAAGCCGTGGGCGGGTTCATCAAGCGTTGCGGTCTGTGTCTCGAAGCCAGCCTCGCTGAGCGCATCAGCGATCACAACGTGGATACCGTCGGGATAGATCTCAGCAACGGTGTCGCTTTCGCGTTCGTGGCGGTACTCGTTCCAGACGGTCACAGTGGTCATAGACCCACCACGCACTCAGAACCCAAGAGTGATTTGTCGACTTCCCTGTCGCATTCGTCACCGCTGAAAGACGCTCGCTACTGACTGTCAAGCCGATCCCGAACACACACTTTAGGTCACGCTCCCATTGTCTCCAGTATCGCTGTATCACCGCCAGAGCCAAGCGCTGTGTGATCTATCATGCCACGTTCATTCGTCGAGGTCAACGTGCTGTTGCCGATTGCGACCGAAGAGGATGCAACTACCACCTGCGAGGCTGTTGCCCCGTATCTCGCTGGCAAGGACTGTCGTGTGTTCGTCATCCACGTCGTCAGAGAGCCGAAACGGGACGTGGATATCGCCGTTACCGAAACTCGAGCCCAGCGTGTTTTCGAGCGGGCAACGGCCTGTTTCGATCCCATCGACATTCCGGTGACCGGCCAAGTGTGGTACGGCACCGACGTCAGCCAGACGATTCTCGAGGCCGCCGACGAACACGGAGCCGACGCGATCATTCTTTCACCGCGAAAAAAATCCGTCTGGCGCAGACTCATTTCCGAAAACGTCATCGGGCAACTGGCGAGAGCCGTCGATCAACCGCTGATTATCGTTCCGACAGCAACCCGAGAACGTTTCGAGTAGCCCACCACACTACTCTGTCTCGAGGCCGGCTTCTGCAAACGTCGACATCTCGGTGTGTGTTTCGCAGGCCGACCGATAGACACTGATCGCGAGGGCGGCCCCTGTTCCTTCGCCGAGTCGCATTCCGTACTCGAAACACGGTTCCAAGCCGAGTGCGTCCAACTGGGCGGCATGTCCCGGTTCGACCGAATCGTGTGAGGCAAGCAGGTAGTCGGTCACCCGTGGGTTGATCTCGGCGGCAATCAACGCCGCAGCACCAGCAATGAAGCCGTCGACGACCACCGGCACTCGCTGGCTGGCAGCCGCCAGCGTGAGCCCGGCGAGTCCCGCGATTTCAAAGCCACCGACTGACCGGAGTACTGAGATCGGGTCGCTGGGGTCAGGGTCAGTTGTCTCGATGGCCTGTTCGATTACGGCGATCTTTTTGGCTCTGGTTTCGTCATCAATGCCGGTTCCGTGACCTGTCACCGCCTCGAGTGAGTGATCAGTAAGCAGTGCGGTAATCGCTGCGCTGGCGGTCGTATTGGCAATTCCCATCTCACCGAGGCCGACAACTCGAGGCTCAGAGGGGATGTCTTCGAGCACTGACTGGCCAGCCTCAAGCGCCTTGAGTGCCTGCTGGTGTGTCATCGCTGGCTCGTGGGCCATGTTTTGTGTGCCACCAGCCACTCGCCGATCCAACACCCCAGCAGGAACCTCACCGTCAACACCCATGTCGACGACGATGTTCTCGAGGCCGTTGGCAGCACACAGCGCATTGACCGCTGCGCCACCCTCCGACAGGGTGGCGACCATCGCGGCGGTAATCGATTGTGGGTACGCACTGACACCTTCGGCGGCGACGCCGTGGTCGGCGGCCATCGTTACGACGACTGCAGGATCAACGGCAGGCGTGGGCGTCGACTGCATCCCAGCGAGTTCGGCGGCCATCGTCTCGAGACGGCCGAGACTGCCCGGAGGTTTCGTAAGTTGGGTTTGTCGCTGGCGGGCGGCGTGGCGGGCCTCGCTGTCAAGTGGGGGAATCTTCAGACGTTTCGGGAACGTAGATTCAGAATCTGGCATGTACTGACTGCTTCGCTGCAAGTTAGTAAAATCCGACTTTGTTCATTCGAAATCAGGGAGGTCGTCCGGGGCTTCGTAGTCGCTTTCCCAGTCGATGTAGTCGTCTTTCAGCACATCACAGACGACTTGCCCAAGTTCGGTCAGTCCGGCGTTGATCGACGAGACCGTTCCCCACGAGTCCAATTCGGGATGGAGGTTGCGTTCTTTCCAGTCTTCTGGAATCCCTGGGGCATGGTAGCCGACGCGGTCGGCAAACGAGTCCCAAAAGAAGTCGAACCGCTCGATCAACGCCAACTCGAGGACGATATCGAACGTTGTATCGTCCATATCACTCTGTTTGGCCCACTGTCTGAACGCCTCGTTCCAGGCACCGTCGGCAAGAAACGCCTCGAGTTCGGCGCGTTTGTAGTCGGTTTCGCCGACGATGTCGGCATCGTCGTACTCATTTGGATCGATCTCGTTGAGTTTGGGTGGGTCGGGTGGAGCTATCTGCAGACTCATACGACCACTAGAACCACGAGAAGAATAAACGTGGCTGGTCGGTACAGTCTCGCAGACGGTTTTTATGATCGGAGCCTCGATATGATGTATGAAACAGACGCGACGTGCGGTGCTTGCTGGCGTCGGTGTCGGAATCAGTGGACTGGCAGGGTGTACGGCTCCAACGGACAGCGGCCGACAGGAGCCAGACTCTGCGTACACACAGATCTATCGGGAGACGGTCGATTCGGTTCTCGAGATTCATGTAAGCGACGGCGGCCAGCAGATCGGCGCTGGCTCGGGGTTCGTCGTCGAAGACTATATTGTGACAAACCATCACGTCGTCGACGTCGGCCCGGATGTGACAGTCCAGTTTTCGGATCGTCAGTGGGTCGACGCAACCGTCGTCGGCAGCGACCCACACAGCGACCTGGCTGTGTTGTCCCTCGAGGAAGATACCGATCTGCCCAACCCACTGGCATTCGTCGAACAGCCGCCGCCGGTTGGCGAAGAAATCGTCGCCATCGGTTCGCCGTTCGAGCTTTCGGAGTCGCTCACACAGGGGATTATCAGTGGTCGCAACCGGTCGGTTCCCGGCCCCGGCCCATATCTCATTCCCGATACGATCCAGACCGACATCGCATTGAACCCCGGCAACAGCGGTGGCCCGATTGTCGACGGCCGCGGACAGGTTGTCGGTGTCGTCTTTGCCAACCAGGGCGAGACCGTCGGGTTTGCCATCTCGGCAGCACTGGCCAGACGAGTCGTCCCGGCACTCAGCGAAAACGGCAGCTACGAACACTCGAGGCTGGGCATTACGATGCAGGAGGTCGATCCCGCACTCGCCAGCGCGGTCGATCTCGAGGAACCCGGTGGCCTGTTAGTCCTCGAGGTCGAACCCGATGGTCCTGCGGATGGCGTCTTGGAGCCAAGCATTTCCCCGGACGAAGCCGACGAACTGCCTGAACTCGAGGTCGAAAGCGACGACCCAGACTCACCCGAAGAACCACCTGAGGACTCACCCGAAGAACCACCTGAGGACTCACCCGAAGAACCACCTGAAGAGCCACCGGGAGAACTTCCAGACCCAACAGAAATCCCGACAGGCGGCGATGTGATCGTCGAACTTGCTGGCGAGCCAGTCGACAGTTCGGATACGTTGGCGAGCATTCTCGCTCTCGAGACGACACCGGGTGAGACGATTTCTGTGGGCGTTATTCGAGACGACGAACGGACAGACGTCGATCTTACGCTCGGTGCGAGATCGGTAGAGTAAGCCAGTTGGCTGTTATTCGTCGAAGCCTTCGGAGAACGGATCGTCGGAACTCAGCGAATCATCATCGCGGGGCGGCTGGCCAACGTCTACCTCCTCGGGCGAGCGGCCGGCCGCATCAAGAATCCCATCCGAGACGTCGATTGGACACTCGACACGAACTGCCAGCGCAATGGCATCACTGGGTCGCGCATCGAACGCGAAGGATTCGGGTTCACCGTTGTCGTACCGCTCGGCGTCGATTTTGGCATAAAAAGTGCCGTCGGCCAGATCGTCGATTCGAACGCCGTCGATCGCACCGCTGAACTCGGTTATCATCTCGACTAACAGATCGTGTGTAAGCGGCCGTTCGAACGGCTCGCCGGAGAGTGCAAGCTGGATCGATTGGGCCTGATCTGCAGTAATAAAGATTGGAAGATACTCTTCGCGTGCGGTGAGAATAACTGCCGGGACGTTTTCGCCGTCGGGTCCGACACCCATGCCGATCCCCGTAACTTCCGCGGAGTGTGCCATACACTATCTTGGGGAGACGGCTATGAATACCTGTTCCCGCAGTCGACAGACTGTATTCGCCCGACGAGAGTAAACGGTCTCGAGAGGCTACCGACTCGAGTTCGAGCCTTGTGTGAGCCGGAGTTCATATGGAGACTCCGATACTGGTAAACGGGATGGCACTCTAAGGCGGCCAATGAGCGAACCAGCCGACCGCACAGCACCCCCAGTCGAACCCAGCGGCGAAGGGCGGGTGAGTGTTGTCGGGACTGCCCACATCTCGGAAGCCAGCGTCGAGGAGGTCGAAAGCCGGATCGCCGAGGATCGTCCCGACATTGTCGCGGTCGAACTCGACGAGGGGCGGTATCGGCAGATGCAAGGCGAAGAACCCGACGATCTGGATGCGAGCGATCTTTTGAAAGGAAATACGGTCTTTCAGTTTCTGGCCTACTGGATGCTGTCGTACGTCCAAAACCGTATGGGCGACCAGTTCGATGTCGAACCTGGCGCGGACATGATGGCTGCGATTGATACCGCAGAAGAACACGGCATCGGTGTCGCACTCGTTGATCGGGATATCCAACAGACGATCCAACGCTTTTGGGCCAGAATGACCGTAAGCGAAAAACTGCAGATGGTCGGCGGCCTCGCGTTCGGCATTACTGACAGCCGCGTTGTCGGTATTATGATCGGTCTTATCGTCGGCTTGCTGGCCGGCCCTGCACTCGCGTTGTTCGGCGGAACGGTCGGAATAACCGAAACCGTGTATCTACGGGCCGCAAGCGCGGCATTTCTTGGCCTGGCGACCGCACTGCTCGTCGAACAGCTCGCTGGTTTCGTGGTCGACGGCGATACCCGCCTGGCGGTTACACTCGGCAGCGGACTCACCGTTGGCGTCGTCGGTGGCGGCATGCTGGGAATCGCTGACGGCCTGCTGATGAGCTTCCTGGGAGGGTTTACGATCACACTGATCGGCAGTCTCGCACTCGGGCTTACTGGAGGGTTGGTCGTCGGATTGCTTGCTGCACTGTTGATCGGTCTTCGTGGATCGACAGAACCCGAGGCTGCCGGAGTTGGTGAGATGGATGTCGAGGAGCTGACTGACGCCGATGTTGTAACGGTAATGATAGAAGAGTTCCGGCAGTTCAGCCCTGGCGGCGCAGAGGCGTTGATCGACGAACGCGACGCCTACATCGCCCACCAACTGGTCGGCCTCCGGCAGGCTGGCTATGACGTATTGGCAGTAGTCGGTGCTGGCCACCGGAAAGGAATCGAAGGCTATCTCGCAGCCCCCGAGACGCTGCCGCCGATGGATTCGCTCGTCGGCGAGCAGAAAGCCAGCCGGCTACCCTGGGGCAAAATCATCGGTGTCGTGCTCTCGGTCGCCTTTATTACGTTCTTCATCCTGCTGGCAATGGCTGGCGTCCAAGACGGCTTCCTGCTGCGGCTGTTCGGAGCGTGGTTCCTGATTAACGCGGTTTTCGCCGCCGGGTTCGCCAAACTCGCGGGCGCACGCTGGTCGTCTGCCGGCGTCGGCGGCGCAGTCGCCTGGATGACGTCGATCAACCCCGCGTTGGCTCCTGGTTGGTTCGCCGGCTACGCCGAGTTGCGGCATCTGTCAGTCAACATCGGCGACATCTCGAGGCTCAACGAGCTGTTATCAGATGAGACTAAACCTCTCGGTGAGATCGTCTCCGAGATGTTCGACGTGCCGATGTTCAAACTCATCATGGTCGTCGCACTGACGAACATTGGAAGTATCATCGCCAGCATCCTCTTTGTGAGCTATGTCCTCCCGCAGTTCGGCGCGGAGTTGGGCGGCGTCGACGGTATCTCACAGTTGATGATCGACGGTGCGCGCAACAGCGCAGAACTCATCTGGAGGACGGTAACATGAGTCTGGCCTATCGCATCGCAGGCTACGAGTTTAGCGACCGCGAACTGAAGGATCTGCTCGTGTCGTGGCTCGCCCTCGGAGTGGCGTTTGCGATCTTCTTTGTTGGTGGCGGGCCAAACATTACGGCCCTGCTGATGGGGCCGTCGTTGCTCGTCGTCAGTCTCCTGACCGCAGGGGTGGCGTTCTTGCTTCACGAGGTCGCCCACAAAGTCGTCGCAGTTCACTACGACCAGATCGCGGAGTTTCGAGCCGACTACAGCATGCTGTTTTTGGCGATTATGACCGCGTTGATTGGCTTTATTTTCGCCGCGCCGGGCGCGGTTCATCACCGCGGATACCTCACGCCCGAAGAACACGGCCATATCGCCATCGCTGGGCCAGCTGTCAACCTGGTTTTAGCTGGCGTCTTTCTGCCGATCTACCTTCTCGGGGCTGTCCTTGAGGTCGGCCTGCTGGCCTCGCTTGGTCGCTTTGGGATCATCATCAATCTGTTTTTGGCTGCGTTCAACCTGATTCCGTACGGCCCACTCGACGGCAAAACGGTGATCTCGTGGAGCAAGCCAGTCTGGCTGCTCACGTTTGCTGGCAGCGTCGTGCTGACGATTGTGTCAGTGCTTACGCTCGGATTGAGCTTCCAGGTCTGAGCAGCGACAACTGAATCACCGTGTTTTTGTGCTCATCGCGCTCCCGTTGAGACATGACTACCGAAGACTCCGAAAAGGAACTTACCTACGCTGAGTCGGGCGTCGACATCGCCGCCAGCGAGGCCGCGACGGCTGCGCTCATCGGTGCCGTAGGCGAAAGCGACGGCGACTACGCTGGATTGCTCGATATCGGCGACCGCTATCTCGCACTCGCCACTGACGGCGTCGGCACCAAACTGTTAGTTGCCGAAGCCCTCGAGGATTACTCGACAATCGGTATTGACTGTATTGCGATGAACGTCAATGATCTGGTGGCCGCAGGGGTTCGACCAGTCGCGTTTGTGGATTACCTGGCGGTCGAAGAGCCCGACGAAGGGTTTGCCCAGCAGGTCGGCGAAGGGCTGGCTTTCGGAGCCGACCAATCGGATATCGAACTCGTTGGCGGTGAAACCGCAGTGATGCCCGACGTTATCAAAGGCCTGGACCTTGCCGGGGCCTGTGCTGGTCTGGCGGCCAAAGACGCCCTGTTTGACGGCACCGCCGAGCCGGGCGACATGCTGGTTGGCTGGGCGTCTTCGGGTATCCACTCGAACGGACTGACGCTTGCGCGCACTGCGGCCACACAGACCCACGACTACACAGATCCGTTCCCGTATGGTGGCTATGAGACGATTGGTGAGGCGCTCTTAGAGCCGACCCGCATCTACACTCACCTGCTCGATCCAATGCGCGAGGCCGGAGTTCGTGGCGCTGCCCACATCACTGGCGGTGGCTGGACGAATCTCGAGCGGCTTGGCACAAACCGATACGTTATCCAAGAGCCGTACGACGCCCAGGCAGTCTTCGAGTTCATTCAAGCCGAAGGCAACGTCTCGGATAGCGAGATGCACACAACGTTCAATATGGGCACTGGCTTTGTGGCCGCAGTAGCCGACGAGTCGGCTGCTCAGTCGCTGGCAGACACAACGGACGGTCGCGTGATTGGGCGCGTCGAAGACGGCGACGGCGTGGCAGTTCGCGGCCTCGAGCTGTAGGCCACTGGCGGTTCTGTTGTACTG
>LKML01000030.1 GCA_001563795.1 Haloferacaceae archaeon B1-Br10_E2g22
CGTTGGCCGCTCGTGGACCCTTCGGGGATTGTTCGATGTCGAACTCGACGTCCTGACCCTCTTCGAGGTCCGGGCCGCCAACGTCTTCCATGTGGAAGAAGACGTCGTCGTCAGCATCGTCCGTGTCGATAAATCCGTAGCCGCCTGTGTCGTTGAAGAAATCAACGGTTCCTTTCGCCATTGCATCTGTACTGTATAGCCGCAGATGGATAAACCCCCCGTGAGATGCGATACCTCGGGTCGTAATTTCTCTCAGGGTTTCCAGGATACCTCGAGTTCGAGTTGTTCATGGTCGCCACGAAGACGTGAGGATCGCTCGATGACATCCACCGACACGCCGACCGATTCGGGCGGCGAGAGCCTGACCGTTTTGTTGCCGACCGGAACGCTGATCGATTCGTCGTCGCTTCCGAACGCATCCGCAAGCGTCTGGAAGTACGCTGCCAACTCCTGGCGAGAATATCGCTCGTCGGCTGTCGTCCGTTGTGCCATATGCTCACAAACACGGGCCAATAATAAAATAATTCTGACAATATAGGCGACACTCTACAGACGGAGACAGTCGCCCAAAGAAACGCCTGTCCGTGCTGAAAGTTCAGAGGACAACGCGTTTGATATCAGCGTGACCGGCCCGCCGGACGACCGCTCGAACGATGTCTTTGGCATACGAGAGATTATCAGAATCACCATCGAGCACGAGCAGTTTGGCGTCTCGACCCTCCTCGAGTACCCCACAGTTCAGCCCAGCGATTTTCGCACCATTGTGCGTTGCCATGCGGAGAATGGTCTCGGCCGGCAGATCGGTGAGTTTCGCTGCAAACTCCATTTCCCGAAACATCGAGGGGCTGTTGGTCATCACGTTATCCGTTCCCAGTGCGACGGTCGTCCGTTCGGTAAGTTGCCGAATCGGTGGGATACCGACGTTCGTGACGAGATTCGAACGAGGACAGACGATTGCTGGCGTCTGGCTGTCTTCGATTCGCTCGAGATGGAGCTGTTGGGCGTGTACCAGATGAACCAGAAAGTCTGGATCGAGATCCAAGGCGGGATGAATATCCGCATCATCGCGCTCGCCGGCGTGAATCCCGAACAGTTTGCCAGCCCTACGAGTTGCATTGCGCAGGTGGTCGAAATCACCATCCCGCGCGCCGGAGGCTCCAAAGCCGTCGCCGGCTTCCATCGCGGCTTCGGTTTCGCGACCGAAAATAACGGGTTCGATCTCTCGACGTACCAACGCCTCCCGGAGCATCTCGACGCCATCGACACCACCTTCGCGGAACTCCATGAAAGCGGCAATCCCGGTTGCTTCCATCAGTCTGAGCGTCCGATTCATGGCTTCGATTTTCGTCTTGCGGTCGGCCGCCCGGAGCAGTCGGTGTTTGAGCCCATCTGGTGGGGCGACTAACTCGTCCAAGGAGAGTCCGCCGCCGGCTTCTTTGGCGATTGAATCACCGATATGCGTATGTGCGTTGACAAACGCTGGCAGAATAATCGACTCCGAGCCAGTTTCAGCCTCCTCGATAGCCTGAATTGTGCCGTCCGCAACGACGACTCGGCCCTCTATCGGCTCGAAGTCGGTCCCGACAAGGACTGTCCCCTCTACGTTCATAGCTGTGGGTTCGCCGCCGAGGGCTTGAAAGCCCCGAACTGGGGTGGCGACTACTCGAACTCATCGAGCGTCGCATGCAGCCCGCGTGTCTCCCGAATCAATCCCTCCGAAAGCTCGAGACCGAGCGCCTCGACAGCAAGTCGGCCCACCCGGTCGGTCGCTTCCTGGCGGGTGTAGACGCCGAGTCGCCACTGGCCCTGCTGGGCAGTCCGGAGGGCACTCACGAGTGGTGATTGGTCATCGAGCTTTCGGATGTCGCCGCCGACGATCACGCGGCTCGTCGATTCGCGCATCGTCGGTTCGTCTGGAATTTCGATGATAACGTCACTGACGGGGAGTTCGGCGCGGTCGGCGACGGCTGACTCGAGGTCACGAATCTCCTCGTGGTCGGCGGCCAGCAACGACTCGGGGACGTCTTTGAGTTCGGCCCACACGGCCTTTTTCAGGAGGCGGCGACTGCCGTACCGTTCGGCAAAGGCTTCGGTAGCTGGCGTCTCGCGCAGTGCGACAAGCAGGTCGTGGTCATCCATCCGCCGGAGTTCGTGCGCGTCGATGGCCGTCTTCTCGAGGAGTCGCTCGCTGGCACGGCGTAACATTGCCTTGCTAATCCGGGCGACTGGATGCATATACACGGTCGGATTCATGAGCGCACGGGCCAAAAGCAAGCTTTCGGCCGTCTGGACGTTGCCTGTATCCAAGACGAGTTCGCCCTCGAGAAACGTCAACTCTCGAACTAGGCGTTCGGTGTCAATTGTGCCGTACGGCACGCCAGTATGGTGGGCATCCCGCACGAGATAATCCATCCGGTCAACGTCGAGTTCCCCCGAGACGAGTTGACCGAATTGTCCCTCCCCGGCGACAAGACCAGCGATATGAGTGGGACTGAGATCGTACTCTCGAAGAATGTCGCCGACGGCTCCTGCTGCGAGGAGTTCTTCGACATCATCATGATATTTGCCCGTATGACGCGCGGTGAGTTCTTCGATATTGTGGCTAAACGGGCCGTGGCCCACGTCGTGCAGCAGGGCGGCCGCCCGAACGCGTTCGGCCTGTCGGCCCTCGATGCCGAGTTCCTCGAGTGCGCGGTTGGCGAGATGATACACCCCAAGGCTGTGTTCGAAGCGGGTGTGGTTCGCCGACGGGTAGACGAGTTGGACTGTCCCCAACTGCTTGATGTGCCGAAGCCGCTGGACGGCTGGCGTATCGACCAGGGCCTTGGCGACGCCCTCGAGTTCGATGTGGTCGTGGACGCTGTCTTTGATCGTGGTCATAGCGAGGATTTTACCGCCAGCTTGAAAAAACCGTACCGCCGATCGAGAGGTGGCTGTACGTATAGTTACGAAAGAATGAAATATTCAGTATCGACCGGAGAGTATGGATGATACAGGAAACAGGTTGGAAACTAATTCGACGGAATCAGTAGTATCGCCCTTTGATATTTCGCTTCATTGGACAACTCTGCTTACCGTCGTTGATACTGGTGAATCGTCCAGCAGTTGCTCGGCTCTACGGCTACAGCCAACAGGAACTACTCGAGCACAACCAGTACGTCGCCCATATCGACGCTGTCACCGGCTTCGACCATCACCTGTGTGACCGTCCCGCCGCGTTCGGTCACGACGTCGTTTTCCATTTTCATCGCCTCGAGCACACAGACCACATCGTCGGGCGCGACCTCCTGGCCTTCGTCGACGTCGACCGAGAGAATCGTTCCCTGCATCTCGGCGGTGACGGTGTCACCGCCCTCGACGGCCGAGCTGCCGTCGTCTTCTTCGGTTTGGGCCTGCGGTGGCCGAGCCATCCCGCTGCCGGTGGCTTGGCTGGCAGACTCGAGGGGAATCGGTGGGGCATCGTGTTCTTCCAAAGAGACATCGAACCGCTTGCCGTTGACCTCGAGTATGAACTCCCGTTCGGTTGCATCCTCGTCGGTATCGCCGCCGCTGCCGTCACGTGTGGGGCCCCACTGGGCGACAGCCTCTTCGATCCGGCTGTGATCTAAGACCTCATCGAGATAGTTGGTAGTGTGTTCGCCCGCACTGAACGTCTCATCGGTCAGCATTAGCCGGTGGAACGGGATAATGGTATGAAAGCCATCGATCTCGTACTCGGCAAGTGCGCGCTCCGAGCGGCTCAGACACTCCTCGCGGTCGCTAGCCGTGACGATGAGTTTGGCGATCATCGAATCGTAATCGCCACCGATTGCATCGCCTTGGCGAACCGCATCATCAACTCGGACGCCGATCCCGCCGGCCGGATCGTAGGTCTCGAGTGTTCCTGTGGCGGGCTCGAAGTTCGCCGCAGGGTTTTCGGCGTTGATCCGAAACTCCATAGAGTGGCCTTCGATCTCGATGTCGTCCTGTGCGAATCGGAGTTCCTCGCCGGCGGCAACCCGGAGTTGCCATTTGACGATATCAAGGCCGGTGATCTGTTCGGTGACAGTGTGTTCGACCTGGATGCGCGTGTTGACCTCCATAAAGTAGAACTCGCCGTCCTCGACGAGGAACTCGACTGTGCCGGCGTTGGTGTAATCGGCTGCCTTGACGCCGCGTTTTGCGGCCTCGCCGATTTTCTCCCGGAGTTCATCATCGAGGGCTGGAGAAGGGGCCTCTTCGATGACTTTCTGGTGTCGGCGCTGCAGCGAGCAATCACGCTCGCCGAGATGCCGGACGTTTCCATGATGGTCAGCGATAATCTGGACTTCGATGTGGCGGGGAGCCTCGAGGTATTTTTCGACATACACCGAATCGTTATCGAAGTAGGCTTGGCCCTCGCGCTGGGCGGTCTCGAACTGCGAGGCGACCTCGTCTTCGCTGTGGACGACTTTCAGCCCGCGGCCACCGCCGCCGCCTTCGGCTTTGATCGCGACCGGGTAGCCGTACTCCTCGGCGACAGCCGTAATCTCTTCGACGGAGGTGACGGGTTCGGTTGTGCCAGGAACCACCGGAACGTCTGCGCTTTTCATCACCGAGCGGGCTCTGGTTTTCTCACCAAGCGACGCCATTGCCTCGCTTGAGGGGCCGATCCACCTGAAGGGACTGTCTTCGACTTTGGCGGCGAACGTAGCGTTTTCGGCCAAAAAGCCGTAGCCAGGATGGATCGCATCCGCGCCGGCCTTCTGGGCAGCATCAAGGACGGCCTCGTGGTCGAGATACGAGTCGGCCGCACGTGCGGGGCCGATGTTGTAGGCCTCGTCTGCATACCTGACGTGACCAGCGTGTTTGTCGGCCTCACTATAGACGGCGACCGTCCTGACTCCCAACTCCTCGCAGGCGCGCATGACGCGAACTGCGATCTCGCCGCGGTTGGCGACCAGAACTTTGCTGAACATAGGAGTTTGTTTGGGTATTGGCCACCTCATTCTATCGGTCCGTGATGCCCGAAGCCGGCCATTTTGCCACACATACTGATACCTACCGGCCGCATACCGACCGACCCTGTCGGCGATCACAACAGTCACATATGTCGACTCAATCGCTCGAGCATGGAACTATCAGCCAAACAGGTACAGTGGACTGCAATCGTGCTCGGTGCGACCTGCTATTTTTTCGTCGGCGCACTTACCGACCTCGGCTTTGCCGTCCAACTCGGGGCGTTTATCGGCCTGGCGGTCGTCGGCCCCGCAGTCCTCACCCGGACCGTCTCGTTTCAGCAGCCACCCCTCGAGACTGACCAAGACGACGAGTACAAGTTCTGATATCGGTCGACCAAATGTTTTTTGAGAATCATGCACGTGTATACAAAATATGGCATCGCCACAGGACTGTAAGACCCGGACAAACAAACTGAATGTGAAAACGGTAGTCATCGCAACTGGTCTCACATTCCTGCTGGCGATTGTTGGATTCAGCATAAGCCTGGCGACCGATTCGCTCGGACTGTTTGTTTCGGGGGTCACTGCAGTCAGTGTTGGAGTATTCGCACTGCTGTTAGTCTTGTTTGGAATTCGCATTCGACGTATCGGGCTGGCAACCATTGATACCAAAACGGTCGGTCTGTTCGTTCTGACTGCAGTGGCGTTACTGACTGTACTCCCCGAAACAGCTACTTTTGGGCTGGCGAGTGGTGTGGTAGTCGTCGTTCTTTTCGGGGTTGTTCTTCCACAGTTACTCATACAGTATAGCCGTCTGGGAACACTCGAGTGAGTAGTTAAAATCGGTCAGCGCGACTAGCAGCCGACCAGGCGTTTTTTGGAGTGTTGTTCGGCGGTCGATCAGCCGTCTCGCCAACCGCCTCGAGTCGACCGGCAAACGCCCAACTCCGTCGACTCTCGCGTTCGTCGTCATCGGCAGCGGCCGCGGCCGCTGCGGCGGCCTGGCGGTCTCGAAGGTGCGCGGCGATGGCTGCCGCGATGGCTGCCGCCTCGTAGTCGTCGGCAACGTCGAGCCCCGAAAGCTTGGACGGCGAGACGGTCGGACGCGCACCGTCGACGGCCGTTGTGCTCTCTGGGTCGGTATCCGCCGCCGCGTCGTCGGTTGACTGTGAGTCTCCGATGGTGGCCATTAGATTGGGATGTTGCCGTGTTTTTTCGACGGTTTTTCCTCGCGTTTCGACAGCAGCATCTCGAGGTCGTCAATTAACCGCGCGCGAGTCTCACCGGGTTCGATCACGTCATCGAGAAAGCCACGGTCGGCGGCAGTATAGGGGTTGGCAAACTCCTCGCGGTACTCGTCGATGAGTTCCTGTCGGCGAGCCTCGGGGTCGTCGGCTTCGGCCAGCTCCGTTCGATACAGAATGTTGACCGCGCCTTTCGGGCCCATCACCGCGATTTCGGCGGTTGGCCACGCGTAGTTCACATCGCCACCGATGTGTTTCGAGGCCATCACACAGTAGGCACCACCGTAGGCCTTTCTGGTGATAACGGTCAACAGCGGAACAGTCGCCTCGGCATACGCATACAGCAGTTTCGCACCGTGGCGAATAATCCCGCCATGTTCCTGATCGGTGCCGGGCATAAACCCAGGGACGTCCTCGAGGGTGATAATTGGGATGTTAAACGCATCACAGAACCGCACGAATCGTGCGCCCTTTTCTGAGGCTTCGATATCAAGCGTCCCTGCATTCACGCGTGGCTGGTTGGCGACGATGCCGACTGAGTGGCCGTCCAGACGGCCGAAGCCGACAACGAGGTTCTTCGCGAAGCTCTCGTGGACTTCGAAAAACGAGCCTTTATCGACGATTTCGTCGATGACGTTCGTCGCATCGTAGGGCTTTTTCGGTGCGTTCGGGACAATGGTCGCCAGTTCGTCGGTTCGGCGTTCGGGGTCGTCCCAGGGGTCGATTCGCGGAGGATCTTCGACGTTATTCTGGGGGAGATACGAAAGCAACAGCGCGATCTCATCGAGTGCCTGTTTTTCATCGCCAACCGCGAAATGCGCCGACCCAGAGGTCGAAGCGTGAGTTACTGCACCACCGAGTTCATCAAAGCTCACCTCTTCGCCGGTAACCGTCTCGACTACATCAGGGCCAGTGATGAACATATGGCTCGTGTCTTTGACCATGAAGACAAAATCCGTTATGGCCGGCGAGTAGACCGCACCGCCGGCACACGGGCCAAAAATCCCTGAAATCTGTGGGATGACACCGCTGGCGTCGACGTTCCGCTGGAAGATCTCGCCGAACCCACCAAGCGAGCCGACACCCTCTTGAATCCGAGCGCCGGCCGAATCGTTGAGCCCGATGACGGGTGCGCCGACCTCCATGGCTTTGTCCATGACTTTGCAGATTTTTTCGGCAAACACCTCTCCAAGCGAGCCACCGAAGACCGTAAAGTCGTGGGCAAACACGAAGACGGTACGACCGTTAACATCACCGTAACCCGTGACCACACCGTCGGTCAGGAGTTGTTGTTCCTCCATGCCGAACGTATGATTTCGATGGGTGCGAAACTGATCGAACTCGTGGAACGTTCCCTCATCAACGAAGTACTCGATTCGTTCTCGGGCAGTCATTTTGCCCTTGTCGTGTTGTTTGGCAATGCGGTCTTCGCCACCACCAACGGCGGCTTCAGCCCGCTTTTCGCGGAGCTCCTCGATGCGGTCGTCCATCGTCATTGCCGACCACCAGTCATTGGTTCTATTCGACAACCAGCGGCATCAAAAGGGTTCCGCAATGCCAGATGTGACTTTCTTCCGACAGAATGTATTGGGTAGCCAACGCGTACATATCACACCAACTGTGTTATACGGCCTGCAAGCGTACAGTAACGCACAACCCGCCTTCGACCGACTCAGCGAGCGAGATGCTGCCGCCGTAGCTTTCAGCAATTTCGCTGACAAGATACAGACCGAGGCCTGTGCCCGCAGACTGACCGCTCGAGACGCCTTCCTGAAGCACCGTTTTGGCTGTCTCGGTGGGCAACCCCTTGCCGTCGTCTTCGACAGCGACTACATACTGATGACCCTCGCGCCGACATCGAACCGCGATGTTGTTGGCATTAGCGTGCGTTAGCGCGTTATCGAGCAGATTGCCGAAAAGGGCCTCTAACAGCGGGCCGCCACGTACAGTCCCCTCACAGCCGTCGTAGGTGAGTGCAACGCCGGCCGAGTCGGCCTGCGGGCGATAGCTGTCGATGACCTCCGAGACCACTGTGTGGATATCCCACGGCTCAGGGTCTTGGTGTGCGAGTTCAGTGAGCGTGCTGACCTTCTCGATGAGTTCCATACTGTCGGTGAGTAGCCGGCTGGCCGTAGACAGGTGATCGCGCGCGTCCGCCGGGAGATTGTACGCTTCGGCTAACTCTTGGTAGCCTTCTGCGGCGTGGATCTTGTTTTTGACATCGTGACGCAAAAGCGAGTGGAGAAACGTCTCGTGGTTTTCTAGTCGTTTACGCTGAGTGATATCTTTCGAGATCACCACCACACCGAGCGGCTCGTCGGTATCGGGATCGAACACGGGACTGTAGGTTCGGTACGACCAACTGTCTTTTGTCTCAAAAGCGTACTCTTCGGTGATCGCCTCGTGGCGTTCGATGGCCTCTTGGAGAATATCGGAGAGATGCTCGCCGTCTTGGGAGGTGTGAATCGAACTGTAGGGCCGGCCAACGACTGCTGTTTGGTTGGCCGTCTGTATTTTGTCGTCGACAACCAGCCGCGAGAGGTGTTCGGCGTTCGCAAACACGTACGCACCATCAGTGTCCAGCATATATATCGAGTCATCAGAAGCTTCGACTGCAGTGGCATACTGCTGGAGGCTGGTTTTCGCCCGTGCGTGTTCGATTTCTTGGACGACTGCATCAGCCAACACAGCATACTGCGCGGTTGGATCGCCGCCTTTCTGGAGATACCGATCCGCACCGAGCGCCAGTGCTTCGCTGGCAACTGCTTCTCTGGGCTCACCTGTGAAAATAATCACCGGAATCTCACTGATCTCGCGAATTTCCTCGAGTAGTTCCAATCCACTTGCCTCCGGCATCTGATAATCCGTGATCACCGCGTCGTACCCACCGTTTGTGATCGCCGCAATCGCTTCGGTTGGGTCGGTCATCGTCTCGACAGTCAACCGGTCGTCGGCGTCCCGCAGAAACTGCACAGAAAGATCTAACAGCGCAGGATCATCATCCACGTGGAGAATCCGAAACTCATCGCGAGAACAACTCATTCTCTGTCATGTACGACACAGTTCGGCTATGTAAACGTTGCTGAAATATATCACTCAAAGAGAACGCCGCTACTGTCGTACATGCATCATTTACTGTCCGATTCGGTCACAATTATATGCGTGAACTTCTCGGGACACATATGGACGCTCGAGAGACGTGGGCAACGCGCATTGGATTCATTCTCGCCGCAGTTGGCAGCGCGGTGGGGCTTGGTAATATCTGGCGGTTCCCGTTTTTGACGGGCGAATCCGGCGGGGCAGCGTTCCTCGTAGTGTATCTCTGTCTCGTACTGTTGATCGGGATTCCCGTGTTACTCGTCGAGTTCGTCATCGGCCGACGCTCGAACCGCAATCCGATCGGTGCGTTTGACGAACTCAACCACTCTCAGTGGAAAATCGCCGGCGTCGTCGGTGCGGTTGCAGGCTTCATCATTCTATCGTACTACAGTGTTGTCGGTGGCTGGGCGATTCAGTATATGCTCGCCGGGCTCACCGACGGCTACGTTGCGGGCGAGGGTGCTGAGGCGTTCTTTGCGG
The DNA here is from genome assembly GCA_001563795.1 of Haloferacaceae archaeon B1-Br10_E2g22. GTDB lineage: Archaea > Halobacteriota > Halobacteria > Halobacteriales > Haloferacaceae > Halohasta. Next base: position 9,743 of record LKML01000030.1, read on the forward strand.
AGACGGCCTCCGGAACGGGGGCTATTGTGTTTCACGCCGTGTTTATGACGCTTGTTGGCGGCATCGTCGCACTCGGCGTCCGCAACGGGCTTGAAAAGGCCGCCACAGTGATGGTTCCGAGTGTCGTCGTGCTGTTGGTCGGGCTGGCACTCTATGGCTCGACACTGAGCGGGGCGAGCGAGGCCTATCAGTACTATCTGTATCCCGATACGTCGACGCTACTGTCGGATGCTATCTCGGTGCTGCCCGCGGCGGCGGGCCAGGCGTTTTTTACCCTTTCGTTGGGGATGGGTGTGATGATCACCTACGCCTCATATGTGGGTGAAGACCGCAGTTTGCTGTCTGATACGGGCTTGATCGTCGGAATTGATACGGCAATTGCGATTTTGGCCGGTCTCGTGGTGTTTCCGTTCCTCTTTACCCAAGGCATCGCCCCCGGCGACGGCGGTCCAGGATCGATTTTCGTCAGTCTCGCCGGTGCGTTCGCTGAACTCCCAGCCGGGAATCTCATCGGGACGGTGTTCTTTTTCATGCTGCTTTTGGCCGCGCTGTCGAGTGCGTTCAGTATATTCGAGGTCGTCGTCTCGTTCGTGATCGACCGCTTCGACATTGAGCGCGCACCCGCTTCGGTTGGCCTTGCAGTCATCATTTTCATCCTGGGGATTCCAACCGCACTCGATCTCACGTATCTTGAGCTCTATGACATGTTTGCCAATGAAATCCTGCTCATTCTCGGTGGACTGCTAATGTCGCTGTTTATCGGTTGGGTATACGCTGATAATGCACTCGAGGAGATTCAAAAGGGGCGCTCGGCCAGTTGGTTCGGCGACTTCTGGCTTACAGCAGTGCGGTATTTCGTTCCGCCAGTGTTGCTGATTACGCTCGCGTTGGCGGTTGTCGGATACTACGAGTTCCTGCAGTCGACGTTCTTCTAAACCTGCAGACAGGTTTCTTAGGCTTCACCGTAGACGGGCACCGCTGCGCCACTGGTGACATCGGCGGCATCCGAACAGAGGAACTGCATGACGCGAGCGACCTGCGAGGGCTTGACCCATTCGTCGGAGGGGCTCATCATCTCGCGGTTCATCGGCGTATCCAACACACTCGGAAGTACGCAGTTGGCCCGCACCGTACCCAGGTTCTCTTTGGCAATCGTCTCTGTTAGGATTTTGACACTGGCTTTGGTCGACCGATAGATACCGTCGCCTTCGCCGCCTTCGAGGCCTGAACGCGCCGAGACGCTCACGATAGCGCCCTCGGTTTCTTGCAGTTCGGGCAGTGCGTGTTTCGAGGCCAAAAACATGGTTTTGAGGTTGACATCAAACAGCATCTCAAAGACGCCAACGTCGGTTTCTTCTATTGGATCGCCGCCGCGCCAAGTGCCTGCGATATTCAACAGGAAATCGACCCGGCCGTGGTCGTCGACGATTTGCTGAATTGTTGATTCGACAGCTGACTCGTCGGTGAAATCAGCCTGATAGAAGCTGAGTCCCGCTTGGGGCTCGAGCAACGAATCGTCGCTGTTGATATCGACGATATCGCAGGCTGCAACGGTGGCTCCTGTCTCGAGGAACGTTTCGACAACGGCACTCCCGAGCGCACCGCAACTCCCAGTGACGACTGCGACCTGGTCGGTGAAATCAAACGTAGCTGTCATATACCGGTCGACGGCGGCTCACAGCATAAATCGATTGGAACCGCCCGCTAATCCAGCACTACAGCTCTCAGAGTTGTTCAGTTCTCAAGCGTTGCCATACAAAACAGCGGCCACAGGTTTTGTATATCACTCTACGCGCTGGGAGCTGAAAGCAAGCAATGCAACCCTGTCACTCGAAGCCCTCAGCGTTGGGTGGTTCACCTCTGATCTCATTTTGTCAGGTTATTTAAATTACTTGCGAGTTGTTCACTCAATTTTGAAACAGAGTAAATTTATAATACCCCGGCCTGTATCGGTAGGTGATGCCCGAACACTGCCGGATTGAGCAGCTGATCCTCGCCGAAATTAAAACAGCCGACAATCCTGTCCACAAGACGTACATCCGCCGTGCACTGGACTACGAATTCGACGTGCGGATTTCATATCTGATCATAGACAGCTTCCTCGAGGGACTCTGCGAGGACGGATACCTGACGACTTCCCGCGATAACCACTACAAAATCGCAGGATATACAGAACCAACAAAAAGCCCAGTGGTTGCCTAACTCGGATAAGGCGGTCTCCCTCCAAACGCCCCGAGAGAAGCTAAACAACAGAACAGTCATTGCCAAAGACGGTGCTGTGGCTGTTTGTTTCTACTTTGGACAGGCTCGACGCTCTACGACATCATACGGTGCTACGAGCGTTGTGGTGATCCGAACCGTATCGAACTGCTTTTCGGCTCACCGAAACAACCCGGAACCCCTCGCTCTGAGTGGCCGGAGACTCCGCCGCGAAAGATGCTGATCACCGAAGTCGAAAGCCACACGAGGTTTGGCCCAAACACACAACTATGAGTACTGCAGAGAAGGCCCGCGCGGTCAGCGTCACTGTCGATGCCAGCCCTGAGGGCATCCAGAAGTACACCGCTCGCATCACCTGCAATGATGGCGAAATCGCTGCCGTCGAAGCAGGCGTACTCGAGCAGTTCTTTGAGGTCGCCGAGGGTGGTGCGGGCTCGCAGTTCGTCCGGGCTCGAGCCGTCGATATGGTCGGCGAGGCCCGCCATATCGAAGAACCAGCCGCACTGTTCGAAGTCCAGTTCGCCCAGCCGGTCGATCCACAGTCGATCCGGCTGCATTTCGAGACGATCATCGACCATACCGGCGAGACAGTGCCGGGCGAATCACTCCGGTTCGATGCCATTGCCTAGGGGCATCGAACTCCTTTTGAGACATCGAGCGAAACACCGGCTATGAAGCTACTCGTCGTCGGCGCTGGCGAAATGGGTCGGTGGGTCGCCGACACCGTCGAAGCCGACGTTGCGTTTTGCGATGCCGACTCCGCAGTGGCCGCCGATGCTGCGGCCGCCCGTCAGGCCCGGCGCGTCCCGCCAGCCACCGACGAGTCGTTCGATGTCGTCTGTCTGGCCGTCCCGATGTCGGCCATCCCCGAGGCTGTCGAAACTTACGCTCCGTGTGCCACCGCGGCGATGTTCGATGTGTCCGGCGTGATGGCTGACCCGCTTGCGGCGATGGCTGACCACGCCAGTAGCCTCGAGCGGGCGAGTTTCCATCCTCTGTTTGCCCCGCCACGAGTGCCCGGTAATGTCGCGGTTGTCACCGCCAACGATGGGCCACGACTCGAGGCAATCTGCGAGGCAATGCGGGAGGCCGGAAACACTGTCTTCGAGACGACACCTGCCGAACACGACCGGGCGATGGAGACTGTGCAGGCTAGCGCACATACAGCGGTGTTGGCCTACGCGCTGGCTGCCGAGTCTGTCCGCGAAGAGTTTGCGACGCCTGTTTCGGCACAACTCGAAGACGTTGCGGCCACTGTCACTGAGGGCGACCCAGGAGTCTATGCCGAAATCCAATCGACGTTCGACGGCGCAAAGCCAGTCGCCGAAGCCGCCGAACGGATCGCCACGGCTGACGACGAGACGTTTGCTGAGTTGTACGAACAGGCCAAAACGAACATGGACGCCAACAGCCGGGAGCGACACCAGTGATCGACCGCGAGGCGGTTCGGTCGAACGCCAACTATTTGCGAGAAGTCCGACCCATCGATCCCGAAGAAATCTGCGAATACATCGAGGGCCAACCACACCCAGCGGTCGTCAAACAGACACTCCGGGAGGAGGCCTTTAGCCTTGAGCTCGTCGAACGGGCCGACGGTACGTTTGTCCCGGTCGAAAAACGCCCGCTCGAGCAGCGAAACTGGAACCCCAAGACGTTTCCCGACACCTACAGCTTCGCACTCGAAGATCAGTTGGTGGGACGCTATGGGGCCAACTGGCACCGCGGCGAGTCGGGACGCAAACTGCGTGAATCAATCTCCCAACTGAAAGAAGACTACTTCGCCGGCGCGCCAGTCGAATACGACGAGACCGCAGCCCTGGGGTATGCGATCTATCATCTACCCGATTACTATGCCACAATGGGATATGTGCTAGATTCGCTTGCCGAAGGCGGGCTTTTGGGCCGAACCCTGCGCGTGTTGGATGTCGGTGCGGGCTCCGGTGGCCCTGGGCTTGGTTTACACGATTATCTGTACGGCATGCCCGAAACCGACGATTTCGATCCCGAAGCCGCACTCGTCGAGTATCACGCTATCGAGCCCAGTGCCTCCGCAGACGTCCTCGAGGCGATGCTAGACGAGACCGTCCGGAACTTCCGGCCGACGATTCACCAAACTACTGTCGAGTCGTATCTCGCCGCCGAACCAACCGAGCCGTTCGATCTGATCTGTTTCGGTAACGTGCTCAACGAACTCGAGGATCCAGTTTCTGTGGTCACCGAAAGTCTCGAGTTGCTCGCAGACGACGGGACGATTCTCGCACTCGAGCCTGCGGATCTCGAGACCGCCACCGGACTCCGAACAATCGAACGCGCAGTCGCCCCGCCCGAAAGCGAGGTGACGATCTACGCGCCGACGCTTCGGCTGTGGGAGGCGAAAACCCCCGACGACCGCGGGTGGTCGTTTGACCTTCGAGAGGATCTCGCGGTGCCGCCGTTCCAAAAACGGCTTGATAATGGCCACTCGGCCGACGAGGACGATACAGAACCCGGGACGTTCATCAACGTCGACGTTCAGTTCGCCTACAGTCTCCTGCGGATTGACGGCGAACGGCGGTATCCGTTTCGGGCGACTCGAGCGCGGTACGCACCCATGGAATCGATGGGCGAACACGTTACCGAACGCATCAACTTGCTAGCAGTGAAACTCAGCCACAACCTGAGTGAGGGGGGAAACTCGCTGTTTTTGATCGGCGATGGCAGCCAACAGACTGACCACTACGCTGTGCTCACCAAGGAGTCGGGGCTCAACCGGGATCTGGCCGACGCACCTTATGGAGCCGTCTTAGCGTTCGAGAACGTCCTCGTGTTGTGGAACGACGACAACGAGGCGTACAACCTGGTCGTCGATAGCGAAACGGTCGTTGAGTCGCTGTCCGGCCACTGAGAGTGCAGTTGGATGCTGACAACGGCGAGTCGACCTTTCGTCCAAGCAGTTGTTCGTGTCTGAATAGTATACAAACCTGAGGCGTGGCTCCGCAGGGTCTTAGCCGCTGGCGACCTTAGTGTCGGTATGTCCACAGCGAATGCAACGTTCGGCGGCGGCTGTTTTTGGTGTATCGAAGCCCCATTCAAAGAGTTAGCAGGCGTTGACAGCGTCACCTCGGGGTATGCCGGCGGCGACACACCTAACCCGAGTTATCGTGCGGTCTGTTCGGGCACCACGGGCCACGCCGAGGTCGTCCAAATCGAGTACAATCCCGAGGAAGTCAGCTACGTCGAGCTTCTGGAGGTCTTTGTTACGGTTCACGATCCAACCCAACGCAACCGCCAGGGCCCGGATGTCGGCACACAGTATCGGTCGATTATTCTGACCCACGATGACGACCAGTACGAGCAGGCTGCGGCGTTCATTCAGGAACTCAAAAGCGAAGGCGTCTATGACGACGAAATCGTCACCGAAATAGAGCCCTTGGAGACGTTTTATGAGGCCGAAGCCAAACATCAAGACTTCTATGAGCGTAATCCGACTCAGGCGTACTGTTCGTTCCACATCCCGCCGAAACTCGAGAAGGTTCGCAAGAAATTCAGCGATCGGCTCAAAGACCAGCCCGTCCACTAATCAGGGTGGGAGCCAAGAAAAAAGACCAAGAGTTTTGAGTAGGATCGTCAACACAGCGACGTGAGGCTGACGACGCTATTTATCGGCCAGATGCAAACCCTGTGGGGGGTACTCTGGAACGACGGACGAGGCTGGGTCTTGCTGGCCGTCTCGCTGGGGTGGGCCGGAACAATCGGGACGCGAATCGTCTATCCGGCACTGCTTCCCGAAATGCGCCTCGAGTTCGAGTTCGGCTATGCGACTGCCGGCGTACTCGTTGGGCTGCTGTGGGCGGCCTACGGCGCACTCCAGTTTCCCGGCGGGCTACTTGCTGATACGACATCTCACAGAGTGGCACTTGTCGTGGGGACGGTGGTGACTGCGAGCGGACTCGTAGCCATCGTGTTTTCACCCGTCTTTGGCCTTTTCGTTGCTGCAACTGTCGGGATGGGTGCGGGAACTGGGCTCTACGGTCCAAGCCGGGTTGCGGTGCTTTCGAACGTGTATGCCGACCACGAGTCCACCGCAATCGGGGTGAGCCAGGCGGCCGGAAACGTCGGCAACACCGTTTTCCCACTTCTTGCAGGGAGCCTCAGTGCCTACGTGGGCTGGCGTGCTGGGTTTGGATACCTCGCTCCGTTGTTGGCAGTCGTCGCCGTCGCCCTCTGGGTGAGTGTCCCGGTCGACGCCGCACGGACGGACTCTTCGCAGTCAGTCAGGACGCTCCTGAAGTCAGCTTGGGGTGCACTCATGACACGCCCGGTGTACTCCGGAACCGGGCTGTTGCTGCTGATTATGTTCGTCTATCAGAGTCTCACAGGATTTCTGCCGATCTATCTCGTCGACGAAACAGGAGTGTCAACTGTGGGCGCAGCGACGCTGTACAGTGGGTTTTTCGCGGCTGCAGTCGGTATGCAACTCGGTGCTGGTGTGCTGGCAGATCGGTTCGGTATACAGCATGTTGTCGCCGGCTTCGCCGCAGCAAGCATCCCCGGATTCGTTCTTTTGTTGGTCGCCGACAGTCTGGCTGCCACGATTCTCGCAGTCATCAGTGTGAGCTGTCTGTTGGGCTGTTTTCCGCCGGCGCACGCCTATACGGTCGGCGTCGTTCCATCGTCCGTCCAAGGAACGGGATACGGAGCGATTCGAACCGTCTACATCGGATGTGGCGCCGCAGGCCCGGTTCTGACCGGCTTCATCATTGATTACGGCTCGTTCGTCTGGGCGATGGCGGCACTTGGTGTCACCGTCAGTGGGATCGTTCTGCTTGGATGGCTGCTTCCGGCTCGCCACTAACTGGCGGAGCCAACGTGCATGCCGCTCACTGATCGGTCGCCCTGCTTGTGGTCGATTTCTTGCTTGCCAGTCGACGAACCGCCGGCAGTGCGACTACGGCGATGGCGATCTCGAGGCCGCCAACAACGAGAAACGCCGTCAGGTAGTCAGTTGCAGAGCCGACCACGCCGCCGATGACGAACCCGGACAGAAAACCTAGACTCCCGAAAACGTTGAACCCACCCATCGCCACCCCGCGTTCGCGTGGCTCGACCAGATCAGTCACCAGCGCCATTGTCGCCGGCGCGACGAACGCTCCCGCGATGCCGACGACAACCATCATCCCCATCGCAACCTCAACGCGCCAGGCGAGGCCGACCCCAACAATCGCCAGCCCGTAACCAATCGAACCGCCGACAATCGGCACGAACCGCCCGATCCGATCCGACAGTGAGCCAAGCGGATACTGCAACAGCGCAAACGGCAGAAAAAACAGTGCCAGCGCGATGCCGACGCCCGCCGCATCAAGGCCGAACACCTCGCCGAAATAAAAGACACCAACCAGCGAAAAAAACCCAGCCGTGAGGCGGTCGACGAAGCCAAAGGCGTAGGGAACTCCGAGAGCTGGCCGCGAGCGGAGCGTGTTGACGGCCTGGCCGACGCCACGGCTTGGTCGGGTGGTCGGCGGCGTGGGTGTTTCCTCGAGCGTCCCCGCGAACAGCCCGCCGGCCGCGAGTACTGCGGCTCCCGCATAGATGGGCCCGAAGGGATCGATCATCGCAAGCTGGCCGCCGACAACCGACCCAAGTGCGGCTCCAAGCCCGATGGCGATTCCAGCCGCACCCATGTTGCGACCGTTGCCGCCCGAAAGATCCATCAGCATCGTGATCGCCAGCGAAAACGCCCCGATGCTGAACGCACCACCCACAGCCCGAACGACGAGTGCGCCGCTGAATCCGACACCGAGTGCCGGCAACAGGCTCAAAAGCAGGTAGCTGGCCGCACCGCCCAGCGCGCCGACAACAACCAGCGCCGTCCGCCGACCGAGCGCGTCGCTGACTGCCCCCCAGAGGACAGCAAATGCAACGAATGCTCCAAACTCTGCGAGCAGAAACCACATACCGGCTTGCAGTTCACCCGGAGCGCCGAGCACAACAAGCAGGCCATCGAGCCCTGGATACACCAACACCTGCGAGACGAGCACTGCCCAGACGACAACCGCAAGCCGAAGACGCCGCTGGCTGAGTGCTCGTCGCATGAATGGCCCTTGGAGTCGACGGGAATTATGTTTGTGCCTTCTGGTATGCCGTTACTCGAGGGTAATCTGCTGGGTGTCGAAAAACACCGTTTCGTATCCCTCGTGGCGGACGACCTGGGTTGGCGTCGAAATGTCGACGGTCACATCTTCGCTCCCGTCGATTCCGGGCGCTGGCACGCCGTAGTGAAAGCCGATCTCAGGGTCGAGTCCTGCCTCGAGCGATTCGCTGAGTACGGCCTCGTCGGGATCGACAACACTGATCTCTCGTGGCTCGGTCGGTGATTGGGCGTCGACGAGCGGTTCGTCTTCGTCGTCGGCCTCGAGGTCATCGAGATCTTCGGGGACAACATCGATCTCGAGTGTCTCGTCGGCCGATCCGACGTGTGCTGAGAGTCCCATCTCCGGGATCAAAAGATCGTTGTACCTGGTGGCGGCAGTCACAGCAAGATACGGCTCCTCACCGAAGCGCTCGTCGTCGAAGAGGGCCACCCGGTACCGAATGTCGTCGAGCAACGCTTCGCCCATCGGCTCGCCGCCTGCTTCCTCGAGGTCGTAGGCGAAGCCCAGCGGCATCTCGTGGTGCATGTCGTGGCCATCGTGATCCATCTCATCGTGGCCTTCCATCCCCATCGGCTCGACGGCTCCGCGCTGGCCCTGACGGTCATCGTAGATTTCGAACTCGAGGTCGTTGCGCTCGGTTTCGCTGTACTCGAGTTCCATCGAAATCGTCTCTGCATCGCCGAAGCGCCCTTCGAACTCACCAAAGCGGTTGATGTCAATACCACCGACAGTTACCTCGACAGTGTAGGTGTCGTCACCCTCGAGATGGTAGTTATCACCGTAGTGAAAGCCCATCCGCTGGGACAACATGGGATAGATCGTCTCGCGTTCGTCGACGCCGTCGCCGCCGGTGATGGCGACTTCGAGGCTCGAGACAGGCAAGACGACCTCGGTTTCGGCGTCCCAGACACCCACCATGATGTGGATCGCATCGTTAGGGCCAACTTCGAACTTTTCTGTGCCGTAACCGTCTTCGGTCGAGGTAACCTGCCAAAATCGATGCGGGAAGGTATACATCAGATGCACAGCGAGTCCGTCGCTTGTTTCGGCAACCTCTCCGTGATACATCTCCTCGGTGTGGGTCGGCCAATAAATCGCGTTGGGCCGTGGATCAACCAGTGGTGGCTCGCGGCCGTAGTCTGCTCCCTCGAGCGACTGGAAGGCCTCGACACAGCCTGCTGCGGCGGTCGAGATTCCGAGTGTCGTTGCGGCTAGAAACTGCCGTCTGTCCATACGCACCTAACGTGTCTCAACAGTATACCGATTCTGGTTCGAGCCCGGTTGCGTCTCCCCGGCGGCTGTACGCACGGTTAGTTCCTTGGCGTTTACTAAACTACAAACAACAACCATTGGAGTTATTCGCGACTGGAATGGAAACAATCATAGCCAGAACCCCTTACTACTAGCTAATGTCGGGTCGAATCTACAGTCTCGATTCGATGCGGATCATTGCGATGGTCTTCGTAGTGATTATTCATACAGATCCGTTTGTAGGAATAGGCGTCTACGGAAATCTGCTCAATTTTACTTTGGAGACGGCCGCGCGGTTTGCCGTGCCGTTTTTCTTTATGACGTCGGGATACTTTCTGGCGCTCAAGTTCGCTCGCAGTGATCCGGGTGCGTACTATCTCAACCGAGTGGCGAAGATTAGCTCGATCTACATTTTTGGGCTGTTGTTGACGTTTCCGGTCTTTTTGACGGGGACAGCCGTTCAGGCACGCCTCAACGGTGAGTCTGTAGTCTACACGCTGGGAGCCATGACTGCAGAGGCGATCGAGCCCGCCGAGTTATTTTATTATGGAACGTCCGTCTCGGAGATTCTGTGGTTTTTGCCTGCACTCATTTTCGCCTACACCCTGATTTATGCGTTCGTCCGGGTTGAGAAAGCCAGCTACATTCTTCCGGTGGCAATTGGCTTTCACATCATCGGACTGTTGGGTGCGAGCTACACCATGTTCATCGATATCCCGTTCCGAATCCGTGATGGGCTCTTTTTCGGCTTCTTCTATACTACGCTTGGCTATGCAGTCTACAGCTACGACTGGCAGCCATCAGTCAAGCACAGTCGCCGATATCTCGCCGCAACCGTGGTGTGTGTGGTGTTCCACTTCGCCGAACGGTACGCTCTGGGGTATCTGTTAACCGGCGAGACGTTCGCCGATGGCGTCTACTCACCAAGCTATACGATTGGAACCGCGCTGGTGACACTGACGCTGTTTTTGTTCTTGCTCTCACGGCCGAATCTCACGGCCGACACCTCACTGCCCTCGTGGGGTATCTACGCGGTCGGTGTCTACGTTGTCCACCCCTCGGTGCTGTACGTGTTGAATGGCGCTGGCGAAGGGCTCACCATAGCCGGCATTGTGGTCGCAGAGACGCTCTGGTGGCATCTGTTTTTGACACCCGCGGTCTTTTTCGGTTCGCTTGGGCTGTACATGCTGGCAGAAAGACTCGAGATAATCGAGATCCGTGGCAGTCATCTGCCCTCACTGGCTCGCCTGCGGAATCGACCCCCTGGCTGACCTCTTTGTCTACGCAGTGAGCATCGGTGGCTATTTTTCCCAGCTGTCCATTTGTGGATATATCGACGACACCTCTGTGCTCACAAGTCGACGCCGTCTGCTGGCTAGTACAGCCACAGCAGTCGGTCTCGGTGGAATTGGCATCGTCGGCTACCGCCAATGGTCGGCGACCAACGGCGACGGCGATGGGTTTCCAGTGATCACAACCCGTGATCAACTCGGGTGGTTCACTGACAGCGAGGATCTACACGCCACCCGTGAGGGCAACTGGGAGCTGGAGGGTGCTGACGAACTGTTCGTTTTTATACACGGCTGGGGGCCCGACGACAGTGGCGCACGCAACCAGGCCGAGACTGCCCAACGCGCAGTTGATGAGGTTCGGCCTGCGCCGGTGGTTGCTTTTAGCTGGGACGGCCAAGGTCGCTGGCAGACCGTTACCGACAACGCTGATACGAACGCACACCCGCTGGCCGAGTGGCTCGTTGAGTGGGCCGACGAGGACGGCAGACCAGTTCATCTCATCGGCTACTCATTAGGTGCGCGCGTCGCCTGCGAAACCGTCGCCGTACTCGCCGACACCGGAACGCTCGAAGCTGTCTCATCGGTGTCGCTGCTGGGGGCTGCAATCGCCGCCGACACAGTCACCACGGACGGTCGCTACGGCGAAGCAATTGGGATATTTAGCGGTCCGGTCACGAGTTTCTTTAGTGAAAACGACCGAGTGTTGGCTGATCTGTTCGACGAGCCACCGGCGCTCGGCCAGCAGGGTGCAGACCGATCAACAGCGCTTGCCGATGGTTTCGAAGAGGTCGATGTGACTGATTCAATTCCCGACCACCACACCTACTATCGTCCGGATGTCGGCTGTTTTCCCGAGGTCATCGAGGCGATCGACGAGGAATAAAAACCGACCGGTAGCCCTATCAGAACCCCTAATGAGTTCGAAACCCAACAGTGGACATGGAGCGATTCGGGACTACGCTATCGCGGCGTGAACTCTGTAAGGCGGCACTGGCTGCTGGCGGTATAACTGCGCTGTCGGCCTGTCTGGAGGCATTCGACGACGAACCCATCCCGCAAGGCGGCGATCAATCGCTTCCAGCTCGGCAGTTTGCGTGGAACGAGTCGCTCGAGCGCGACGAACACGACAACGTCGTCCTCCCGGAACATCACCTGTTTTTGTATCTCGACTACGCTGGAGAGGCACTCGACGATGACGGCATACCGACCGAACGTGACCGCGAAACCCTCGAGGAAGGCCTCGAGACGATCGAACGCGCCTACGAGTGGTCTAATCGTGGTGTCGTCTTCGATGTGGCCTACTCGCCGGCGTACTTCGAGCGGTTCGATGAGTCGCTTCCGGACTCACTCGACCTGCCGGCACCGCGGTCGCTATGGGGCGTCGAGAACGAAGCCCTCGACGAACAGGACGTGCTGTTGCATCTGGCTTCCGATCGGGCTGACGCCCTACTTGCCATCGAAGAGACGCTGTTTGCGGGCGGCGAGCTGCTCAACGAGGTCGAAGTCGAAGGCCAGCTCGGTGACGTCCTCGAGATCGCAGACCGCCGAACTGGTTTTATTGGCCCTGGCCTCCCGGCCGAAAAACAAGGGGATGTAAGCGGGATTCCGGACGACGGACCTGTCCCCGAGGAGTCTCCGCTTTTCATGGGATTCAAAGCCGGCTTTGCGGGCAATCAGGCGACCCAGGAGTACGTCACAATCGAACAAGAACCGTTTGCCGAGGGAACCACTAAACAGGTCTCGACAGTCCGACAGTCGCTTGATAAGTGGTTCGACGAAAACGACCACGACCGGATGGTCCAGCGCATGTTCAGCCCGCTGGTTGCTGACCAAGAGGCTGTCGAGGGGGTTGGTGAAAACCTCGGAGACCACAACGGCATCACCGAAGAGATCTACGAACAGATACAACAGACAGCCCAATCGCGTGGGCTTGTCGGCCATGCTGAAAAGGCTGCTCGAGCCAACCGAGACGAGGACGGAAACGTGTTGTTGCTCCGTCGGCACGTCGAATCAACCGACAACGACCGGGCAAGCCTGCATTTTGCGACCCTTCAGCGGGAGATCAGCGACTTCGTGGCAGTCCGCGAAGCGATGAATGGCAGCGATCTCACGAGTGGCACCGCTGTTCAGGATCGGGTCAATAATGGAATTTTGCGGTATCTGTTCACCGAAAGCCGAGGGAATTTCCTGGTGCCGCCGCGGTCGCTGCGGGCGTTTCCGACGCCAACCGGCGAGTAGCGAGTAGTTTACCGGGCGTTTTCGATTGCGGCTTCGACATCCTCATAGCTGGCTTCGACTTCCTGGCTGTCGACAAAGACCGTAGGAGTGACGGGAATCTCGCGTTGTTGGCCCTCCTCGAAGTTGGATGCGAGCACCTCGCTGTAGGTTTCGTTGGCAGCATCACTCAGAACTGCACAAGGGTCGGCACCGACATCCTCCGCAAGATCTCCGATGAGTTGCCAACTGTGGTCATCGAAGTTCTCATACGTGACAATGTTGAACTCGAAGAAGGTCTCATCGTCGTATTCGTCCTGAATATGTCGGGCCGCGTTGGCGAGTGGCACAGACCAGTTGCTGGCTGGAATCGGAAAGTCGTAGTGTTCGAACTGCACCTCGTCACTGTAATCTCCTTTGAGGTCGGCTAACGGCCCGAGTGCGAAATCACGACAGCCCGGACAGCCGAAATCTTCGAACACATCGACAGTGATTTCGGCGTCGTCGGGGCCAACTCGAGGTTGTGGGAGTTCACTGACTGGCTCGCTGTCAGCGATCTCACACTCGTGAGAGGTTTCGGCGGCTGCTGACTCGTCGCTGTCATCGTCATCGTTGCCGTTGCCGAGACAACCTGCAAGCCCAGCTGTGCCGACTGCTATCGCACCACTCGCGAGATACGCACGTCGCGTTTGTTTCATACACCAACGTAGCAGGCTGGATATATAGGTTCGTTGTCCGAGAGGTCTGACCAACGACAGGACTATGACGGTTCTCGACAGATACCACTGTATGCCCACGGTTACCTTTCGCGGTCAAGAAATCGAATGTAAGGAAGGCGAAACCCTCCGCAATGTGCTCAAACGCGCTGGGTTAACCCCACACAATGGCAAATCCAAGACGTTCAACTGTCAGGGCTTTGCCTCCTGTGGCACCTGTGCGGTCGCCGTCGACGGCGAGGTCAACGAAAAAGGCCTTCGGGAGAAAGGCCGACTGATTGTCCCGCCACACCATCCGAACTACAATCTGCGATTGTCGTGTCAGACGAAAGTCCTGGGCGACGTGCGGGTCGAAAAATATCCCGGGATGTGGGGCACCCAAATCGCAGAAGGACCGTTAGGGCCAC
>LKML01000093.1 GCA_001563795.1 Haloferacaceae archaeon B1-Br10_E2g22
CCGTCGGCGGTCGCGCCGACGAGGACCTCGAAGAGGTCTTCTGGGTCGATTTCAGCGTTCTCTCCGAGGTTCAGGGTAAATGCGCCGGTGAGAACGTTGACGAGAAAGTTAAGGAGCTGGTCCTCGTCGATTTCACTGTCCGCTGGCTCGGTTTGTTTGGTCACAACTCAGCCAAGCGGACTTCTCAACTAACGGCTTTGTGAAGTACTGAATCTCGTTGACCGTAATCTCCGACCCGTCAACTGATTCGACGCCGACTACCGAAAGCCCAATTCGATTGGGGCGATTCGGTGCGCGAGTGGCGAACAGACCGCGGGTAGTCTCGTCAAGAAACGGTGTCGGCTGCAGACTGTACTCGTCGGTGCCGACATGGAAGTGATACAGCAGGATACAGTGGGAGAACCCATCGAGGTCGGCGAGGCCGGCTTCGTGCTCGTCCTCGAGTTCGACCGTCCCACGAACCGACGACTCGCCGGCCGGTTGGATTGGCATTCCGGTCGGATCGACAAACGGCGTTCGGATCACCCCGATTGGTTCGTACTGGATCGGATTACTCATCAGTACTACTGGGCACTCAGTTGATCCTTAGCCTTCTGGTCCGTGGCTTGAAAATTCGAGATCGATGGATGGCTAGTTACTCCGCTGTGTACAAATAGACCGCACAGATAACGAGTACTGCCTCTGTAGCCTTTGTGATTACTGCGAGCGGATTAACCGTCCCTTGCATGTAGAACGCTTCGACGCCCCATCCCTGTACCGGGAACAGTGCGAGAATCGTTACGAGCGAGTACAGTGCCGCCAGAATAAACAGTTCTTTTCGCCAATATCTGGTGAGATACAGGCCTGTACCGGCAAGGAACCCCAACCCGTTGAGCACAAACAGAGCGCCGAGGACCTGACTGAACTGGACCGCGTTCGTCGCAGCGACCAAGTGCAATACTCCCGTTAGGAGTGCCATCACGATGGCGATGTAACCGACAGGGTTGTTGGGTTTGGTGAACGTTGTGGCAGTACCAGTTGTGGATGTCGTACCCATGACTGTGCTATTCTGCTACCGCTTGTTAAGCGGCTGTGGTACAATTGCCGAAAAAGTCACCTATCGCTGGTGTCCGTTCGGCTCGTGTGTGAGTGCCGTCGACGCCGTCCGATGTGATCCAACACGTCGCCCGCGAGATCGGCAAATAGCCCACTGACATCCGTCTCGCCAACCACGATCGGCTCGCCGGTTTCGCCAGCCTCCCCAATGGCTGGATCAAGTGGAATGCGAGCCAACACAGGGAGATCAAACTCCTCGGCGAGTTTCGTCCCACCGCCGGCCCGAAAGACCTCGTGGTTCTCACCACAGTTCGAGCAGACGAAGGCACTCATGTTCTCGACAATGCCAAAGACCTCAGCGTCGTGATCATCGAACAGTTTGACACCTTTGCGAGCGTTATCGAGTGCGACATCCTGTGGCGTCGTGACGACAACGGACCCCATCACAGGCATCTGCTGAAGCATCGTCAACTGGGCATCGCCGGTTCCGGGTGGCAGGTCGACAACCAGATAATCGAGATGCCCCCAGTTGACATCGTGCCAGAGTTCGGTGAGGGTCTGGTCGACCATCGACCCACGCCAGATGACTGGCATCTCCGTTGCAACCAGAAAGCCAACGCTCATGAGTTTCATCCCGTGGGCTTCGACTGGCACAATCTGTTGGTTCTGGTCTGCCCGCACCGGCTCGCCCTGCACACCAAGCATTCGGGGGATGTTTGGGCCATACACATCAGTATCGAACAACCCAACGGTGGCCCCGCGGTCTGCAATACCTGCTGCAAGATTGACAGCGATGGTGCTTTTCCCGACACCACCCTTGCCGGAGGAGACGGCGATCACGATCGGTCCCTCAGACGCCGGTGTATCATCGTTGATGGAAATTGACAACGCCGGCTCATAGCCAGCCGACTCGAGTGCCGCCCGAACGTCGGCGACGATTTCGGTTTCGGCCGGCGAGTAGGGTGCGCCGAGCGCCAGCGAAACGGCGGCGGTTTCCCCGTCGATGCTACTATCGCCGACAATCGCCTGAGAGACCATATCCGTCTCCTCGAATCCATTTTCGACAAGTGGTTCGGGTGTCTCAACCGTTGACAGGTGCTCACCCAGACTGCTGTTCATCGTAACCCCTCTGAGGCCGCTGGGAGGTCCTCACAGGGAGAGTGCGGCCTCACCCTGTGACTGGCCGCTGGACTCAGTTGAATGCTGGAGCGTTCCCATAGCTGCGCATTGAGTCCAGTTGTGACCGTTTTGAGTGTATCTTTTGCACTCGCATGCACGTCGCTGTTGACGAACGTAGCCCACTCTTTGAGCGACTGAAACCCAAAAACGAATCGGACTTCCGGAGAGATGCCCGTGTCGTTGTGCCAGACATCGAAGGTGGTAACAGCGTGATGACTGGCCCAGTTGAGGCTGTTGTCGGCCATCCAGCGGTCGTACTCGTTTCGGCAGGCCCCGACGACATCGAACTCGATTTCATAGCTATAGGGTACCAACGGCTTCATTGGTTTGCACCTCTCGAAATCGGTAGTAATGATTGGCGGATGAGACATACAGCAGTAACTGATAGCTCCCGTCTCCAAGACCGATAGTGCTGGTTCATATATACAAACACGATATCACCTCCCATTGGTCTATGGCTCAACTGCAGAAGGATTTAAATATGAATCGTGAGCCGGATTTGGTCTCGTATAGCGGTTTTCATCTCTCGTAAGGCCCACTTTTGATTGCGTGGTCGATCAGTAGTCTACGTTTCAAAGACTAACTCCATGAGCTTCCGTGTGGCCGCCTGGAGGTGTTGGTGGTACGTTGACGGAACAATGTCCATTGATGCGGCAAGTTGGGAGCCATCAACACGACGGGGCCACTCAAAATAGCCGCTGATGTAGGCCATTTTAATCGCGGTGAGTTGCCGGTCGGTCAGTCGACTGCGAAACTCCGCACGGAATCCCTGTGCTGTCTGTTGTGGGTCGGCTTCGTGGTAGGCAACGAGGTCGACGCGGTCATAGTGTGTACGGAGTGCTTCAAGCAACGATTGGGCCGTTGCCTCAGTCGCAACTGAAAACTCGACTGCGAGTCGAGCGTCATTGATATCCATGGTAGTCAGCTGACCGCCAAACGTCGAGAGAATATCTACCAATGTCGAGTCTACCAGTTTGAACTGGACAACGGACATCTCGCCTGCAACAATCGGATCGACTGCGCGGACACTCTCAAAGTCCATCGCAGCGTTACTCAGTTCCTCTAGATCACACGGTGTGCTCATGAGGAGAGTCACACCCGCTTGTCGGTCAGCTGTGAGGACCGCCTCGTAGTTGAACGTCGTCCCAACGGCAGCCGCAAGCTGTGAGAACAATAGCTCCTCGTCGAACAGTTCGACACCGACGGTGAGCATGGAGTCGGTCGTGAGTGTCCGTTTGGTCAACTGGGAGTTGATTGAGGCACCGACGCTCCGCCCAATCGAGCCGAGCAACACCTGTTCGCGGTCGTCAAACCAGTCGGTCCGACAGACGATGCCGATCAGGCCATACACCGTCGACCGGTATGACAGCGGGACGAGCACACAGTGTTCGTCGTCTCCAAGTTCCAGCAGCGATAGCTTGTCGGCTGTGTAGACAGCATTGGCGTCGATACAAGCCCGAAGCTGCTCGTCGTCAGCTATGTCGACTGCACGGTTGGGCGAGCTACGAAGCTCGTGGTCCCCTGCGTGCTGTGTGATCGTCAGCCGACCTTCGGCGCCAGCGTAGCGACCGAGCCAGGCCGAGACGTACTCGTCGCTGAGTCGGTCAGTGATTTTGGCTTCGAGCTCTTCGCGGTTGGTTGCCTGTACAAGAATCTCGGTCGTATCGTTGAGGACCCCCTGAATTCGATCCAACAGTCGGTCAAGTAACTCGCGTTCGGCTTGGAGTTGCTGTTCGGCACGTTTACGATCGGTAACGTCCAACTGAAAACCAACGTAATGGGTGACCGCACCGGCGTCGTCATACAGCGGGCTGATATGGACCTGACTCCAGTATGGCGTGCCATCCTGGCGATAGTTCCGCAGGACGACGCGGGTATCCCGATCGGCCTCGATTCCCTCCCGTAGTTTCCTAACCTGTTGCGCGTCGGTTTCGGGCCCTTGGAGAAACCGAAGGTTACGGCCGACGGCCTCCGCCGGTGTGTAGCCCGTCACGTCCTTGAACGACTCGTTGATATAGATCGTCGGCAGATCGGTGGCAGTCGCATCCGCGATGGTGATACCGATCGGTGCCTCATCGAGCGCACGCTCCTTGAGCCGGCGTCTCGCAGGGGCCGGCAACACCGAAATGGGAAGTTGCACCCCATCGGTGTCGACGTGGGTGTCGATTTCGGCCGTAACCGATTCGGCGAGATCAGCGTCAGTCGCTGGAATAAGCGCGTCCACGTTGGCCGCAACCGCCTGACTGGCAACGGAATCGGTAACCGTTGACGGGACGAGAACAACCGGCAGTTTGGGAGTGGATTTTCGGAGTTTCTCGAGACATCCAAAGCCGTCAAACTCGCCTTCAGTATGGCCGAGTACAACGCAGTCGACTGACGTGGTCTCGATTTGCTGGCAAGCCACGTCGACCCCTCGAGCGTGGGTGACCGACAGCTCCTCGGTGGGTAATTTGGTGGCGAGGTTGGCTACCGCCGACCCGTTGGGAGCCACCACGAGCACGTCGGTCGCCGAATGAGTCGACATACATGCCACTTAGCGAAGCGGCGAAATCAGCAGTTCGGTACGAGGTCGCTAAACGGCGACGGGTCAACGTCACGGGCAAGCGCGGCCGCGGCATGTTCCCCGCTGATGAGTGCCATCGGGACGCCGACGCCCGGTGATGTGAACGCTCCCGTGTAGTACAGTCCCTCGATTCCCGGTGCGTGGTGGGAGGGACGAAGCGGGCCGGTCTGATCGAGCGTATGAGCTAACCCCAGTGCCGTCCCACCAGGGGTGTGAAATCGGTCGGCAAACGACGAGATACAGACCGACTGTTCGGCGACAACCCGATCGCGGAGGTCAACACCGGTTTGGTTGGCCAGGTCAGCCAACACCCGCTCCCGGAACGATGATCGCTGTTCGGGCGTATCTTCGAGCCCCGGCGCAACCGGTACCAGGATCACAATAGCGTGGTGATCGGCCGGAGCCACCGACGGATCGGTTTTCGAGGCGACAGAAAGGTAGTACGCCGGCTGTTGGGGCCACTGGGGCTCATCGAAGATGGCCTGGAAATGTGGGTCCCAGTCCGTTGGGAACACAAGGGTATGGTGCGCCAGCGGGTCGACGTCTCCCTCGACACCAAGATACAGCATGAACGCCGAGGGGCCATACGTTTGGTCGTCCCAATACGTCGGATCGCGGTCGACCTGTGAGGCCGGAAGCAACGCACGTTCGACGTGCGCCGGGTTCGCGTTGGCGACGACATAGTCGGTGACATGTGCGGTTTCACTGACAACCCGAATCCCCTCCTCGAGTGGTTCCAGTGCGGTTACCTCGTGGTCAGTCTGATACTGCACACCGAGGTCTCGACCCAACGAAACCATCGCCTCAATGAGACTGTACATCCCGCCATCTGGGTAGTAGACACCACGTTCGAGATCAACGTGGGCCATCAGATGATACAGCGAGGGTGTGTTGTGCGGTGAACTTCCGAGAAACACCAGCGTATACTGCAAGAGTTGCTGTAGCTTTGGATGCTCGAAGTGCTCCTCGACAAACGACTGCATCGAGCCCAGGTGGCCGAGCGCAGGAGCGGCCCGCAAAATCGATGGGTCGATCAGATCCCGGAGCCGCGAGCGATCAGTGTAGACGAACCGCTCCATGCCGATATCGAACGTTTGAGCCGCGCTGTCGAGATACGTATCAAGGGCGTCAGCCGCGCCCGGTTCATAGGCTTCAAACAGTTCTCGGGTGCGCTCGAGATCCGGCGTAATATCGAGTCGGTCACCGTCGGTGTAGAACACCCGGTACTGTGGGTTGAGTCGCTCAATTTCGTAGTACTCCTCACTCGAGCGGCCAAAATGGTTGAAAAAACGCTCCATCGTCTCGGGCATCATATACCACGAGGGCCCGGTATCGAAGACGAACTCCTCGAGTTCGAGCCGGCCGGCCACTCCGCCGAATTGGCTGTTTCGCTCGACGACCCGGACTGACGCCCCAGCAGCAGCAAGATAGCAGGCTGCGGAGAGTCCGCCGATCCCACCGCCGACGACGGTCACATCCACTCCGGTGAGTGAGGTGTCGATCATGGGACGTACCAGATGCCGCGCTCGCGGTCAAGCCACGCGCCGACAACGATGTGTGGAAGGGCAACGATACTAATGAAAATACTCCAGAACGCCACCAATCCGACTAGCAGTCCCGCCCCACCGAGCGGTTGTGGCGACAGCGTCCACAGGACAGCCGCCAGCCCAAACGTGGCGATGGCACCCGCAATGAGCACACCCCACGCGACTAACGCAACCTGGTTGGGATCATCCGAGTCAAGCCCCGCAAGGAGGCCACCGTCGACATCCGGGTCGGTCGGTGGCTCTTCAACGGCCGTCCCGCGGGCGACCTGTCTCGCCGAGTACCACAACGGAAAGTAGAGACCGACGGCGATGACGACCGGCACCACGGCAAAGTAGGCACACAGCAGGAGCGTTTCGGCTGCATCAGCGACGAACGATCCGGAGCCAGTTGCATACCAGTAGCCAAGACCGAGATGGGCAACCAACAGTGTCGCATACACACCGCCGAACAGGTAGATATGGCTGTAGATATCGCCAACAGCCGCCATCGCGCCGGGGTCGAAAATGGAGACCATAATGTTGCTAAACGTGTAGAACGTGCCGGGCCAGAAGATCATTGGCACGATCATCACTGTGCCGCCGCGGACGGCCGCAGCCAACCACCGCTGAGGGCGCGAGCGGATGTGGTCAGTGCCGTACAGCGCATCCATGACGTGCAGATCGCCGAAACCACCTTTCGCCATAGCGACGGCGATGGCAAGCCCAAGCCCTGCAAGTGGCTCGATGAAAAACAGCCCAGTAAAAAGTACAACCCCGAGGAGATACACGAGAATGTATCGCCCCTGAAAGGAGGCTGCTCGCTGACGCAGATTCGCGAAGTGTTCGTATCCACCGTGGGGAAGGTTCATTGCGACCATACCGAATAGATAGATTCCTGCTTGCACCTCGAGGGAGATTTGGAGGTCGACCAGCCGACCGATGAGAAAGAAAAGCGTGAGGACGACCATCCCCACCCGTGAGGCGGTCAGAGGCAGTCCACCGGTTGCAGGCCGAAACAGACCAGCGGAAAGCGATGTGGTTGACATACTATTGAAAGTTCGATTGGCCGTCTAATTAACACTGAACCAAACTGGTGGGGTATCTTACACAGCCAACATTTCTTCAAGCGGTTGGCATACGTCGTTGACTATTTTTTATTATTGAACCGGGGGAAGTATATAAACCCTTCAGCGGTTGAGAGTGAGACCTACCGGAGACAGGAACGCTTGTATAGATATGAGCAATCCGGATCTTCCACCGTCGAAGGTGAGTCAGGCTGACGCGGATGCCACCCCGCTTGACCTCGTCGATGATCTCGAGGACGGCCCCGATAGCTGTCCATACGACCAGGAGTTGGGTCGGCGGATGGGGATTGACGCCATGCGCGTCGCCAACGGCGAGTTAGATGAACAGGCGTTCCACGAGAAGTACGAAGACGAACTCATCGCCGAGTTCGGTGATGACTACACGCCCGCGGCGGTGATGAACCATGAGTAGTGAGTCCGGAGGCGGACTCACGCGACGGTCGCTGCTGAAAGCCAGCGTGGGTGCGGCGACGATGGCAGCATTTGGTGGCTGTGTGTCGGATACGGCCGAACAGCTTGGCTTCGGCACCGACCGGACTGCGACCCCGGTCGCCGATGCCAACATGGCCTTTGGCAACTGTTGGATGTGTTGTCACAATTGCGCCCAAGAAGTCAAAGTGACCGATGACGGCACCGTTATCGGCATCACGGGCGTCGACGGGAACCCACGCGGCAGTGCTGGTCCCGGAACCGAGGGGACGCTGTGTCCGAAGGGACTGGCCCAACTGGACAAAACACACGACCCCGAACGGATCAAACAGCCCTACATCCGCGTCAACGGCGAACTCCAGGAGGCCACGTGGGAGGAGGCCTTCGAGTACACCGCCGAACGACTCCAAGAGTTCGACGACGAACACGGAGCCGAAACGTTTCTCGACGCCGGCAGCTGGGCCGAAACCCCCATCTTCCGCACCATCTGGCGAGATCTGTACGGCACGCCTGAGCGCATCGGCCGCGGTGTCCACGTCTGTGCCGGCCCGACGTTCGTCACCGGCGGGATGATGGGTGTCGGCGCGAACAACCGGATTCCGGACTACCAGCACTCGGAGTACCTCATCATGTGGGGCCGCAACCCACTCGAGGCGTTTGCCGGCCAGTTCGAGGCCAAAGGCCTGCTGAAAGCCATCGAGGAGAACAACGCGACGCTGGTCACCATCGACCCACAGTACACCGAGACCGCCGAGAAATCCGACGAGTGGCTCCCAATCGCGCCACGAACTGACGGCGCGCTCGCGTTGGCGATGGCCCACGTCATCATTGAGGAGGATCTCTACGACGCCGAGTTCGTCGAGAACCACACCTACGGCTTCGAGGCCTACAGCGCGGCCGTCGAGGACAAAACTCCCGAGTGGGCCGCAGAGATCACTGACATCGAGGGCGACAAAATCCGACAGATCGCTCGTGGCTTCGCTGAGGCGGCTCCGAAGGCAGGCATCTCGATCTGGACCAGCACCGCCCAGCAGGCCAACGGCTGGAAAGCCAGCCAGAACATCACCGCGCTCAACGGATTGGTCGGCAACATCGACCGGCCCGGCGGGCTGCGACTCTGGAAAGACACGCCCACTGCCGACCCCTTCGAGGTCTGTGAGTGGACGCCCGAGGACAAAGGAACCTCAGAGACGATTCAGGGCGTTGACCTGCCGAACAACGCCGCTGGCAAGGAGAAAGCCCTGCACAAATACGACGAGTACAGCGAGTACCCGTTCCGTCACGTCGAAGGAATCGCCCACAACCTCGTCCCGGAGATGGTCGAAAACGGCCACATCAACGGCATCTACTGCCACCACGACATGCCGCTGAAAGACGGCAACGCGGATGCCTGGATGGAGGCACTCGAGGCGATGGATCTCGTCATCGCCGTCGATGCCTACTGGAACGGCGTGACGCGCAACGCCGACGTGGTCTTTGCGGACGCAACCCAGCTCGAAAAAGACACCGTTGGCACCGGCTCGTGGAGCGCTTACAGTGAACACCAGTGGGTTATTGGTGGCAAG
>LKML01000094.1 GCA_001563795.1 Haloferacaceae archaeon B1-Br10_E2g22
ACCGCTGTGGATACCGCTGGTTTCCAGCGTGTATCTGCAAGTCACGTCGTGGAAGCAGGAAGCCCCGAGGCTTGACCTCGGGGTGATTCACGAACGCTGTTAGACGCGGCAGCGCGGACGGCGAACTCACTCGGCAGTATGGCGAGTACATCTGTACGGTCTACGAACAAGACTACGGAACCGAACTCAGCCACATCAGCATGTTCGAGATTACCGAAGACATCACACTCGAGACGATCAGCGATCCAACCGACCACGAAACTGACCGCGAACACCTGTATCGACACCGCTGCGGTGGTTGATATTGTGAACACTCCTGGGAACATCGTTGCAAGTTGTTGGTGACTGTGTGATACACCGCTGTTCAGCGACGTTGTTGTCGTGAAGTACCTCGGGGACAACTCAAGGGAACGCAAACATTTCCCGTATCCAGCAAATCGCTTTGCGATTTGCGAGACCCCGAGGCACTCGGCCTGTTCAACTGTAGATCCCTCGAGATGTCCCTCCAGGTAGGCGCATCCAACAACACTTATCCCCACTAGTCGGTTTCCGAAATACATGAGCGATATCGCAGTCATCCTACCGGACGGCACGGAACTCGGCGTTCCGGCGGATGCAACGGTCGAAGACGTGGCTTACGAAATCGGCCCTGGATTAGGCAACGATACGGTCGCCGGCAAGATCGAAGGCGAGTTAGTTGATAAAGCCACACCAGTCTCGGATGGCGACCGCATCGAAATCGTCACCGACCAAAGCGACGAGTATCTCGAGGTGCTCCGACACTCGGCAGCCCACGTTTTCGCCCAGGCACTGCTTCGGCTCCACGAGGAGGCCACACTCACCATCGGTCCGTGGACTGACGAGGGATTTTATTACGATATCACGGGCGTCGAACTCGAGGAAGCCGACCTTCGGGAGATCGAAGCCGAAATGGCCGAGATTATCGACGAAGACTACCCAATCGAACGCACCCTCTATGACCGCGAGGAAGCCATCGCTAAATACGAGGGCGAAAACGAGTACAAACTCGAGATCCTCGAAGATGAAGCCGCCGAAGACCAAGAGATCTCCTTTTATGAGCAGGCCGAGTTCGAAGACCTCTGTAAAGGCCCACACGTCGCTTCGACCGGGAACATTGGGGCGTTCAAACTGCTGAATATCTCTTCGTCGTACTGGCGTGGCGACGAAACGAACGATACGCTCACCCGCGTCCACGGGACGGCCTTCGAAAAGGAGTCCCAGCTCGAAGCGTTCCTCAACATGCGCGAGGAGGCCAAAGAACGCGACCACCGCAAACTCGGCCAGGAACTCGATCTGTTTTCGATTCCAACGGTCACCGGCCCTGGATTACCGCTCTATCACCCCAACGGCAAGACTGTCCTCCGCGAACTCGAGGCCTACGGCGAGGCGATGAACGACGAGTATGACTATGAGTACGTTGAGACGCCTCACCTGTTTCGAACTGAACTCTGGAAGCAGTCGGGCCACTACGACAACTACGTCGATGACATGTTCCTGCTCGATGTTAACGACGAGGAGTACGGCCTCAAACCGATGAACTGCCCCGGCCATGCGACGATCTTCAACGAACACTCCTGGAGCTACCGGGATCTGCCCGTCCGGTATGCCGAAAACGGGAAAGTCTACCGTAAAGAACAGCGCGGCGAACTCTCTGGACTCTCACGTGTGTGGGCCTTTACGATTGATGACGGCCACCTGTTTTGTACCCCAGACCAGATCGAACGCGAAGTCGACGACATCATGTCGATGATCAACCGTGTGCTCGAGACGTTTGATCTCGACTACGAGGTGCAACTCGCTACGCGCCCCGAGAAATCAGTCGGCAGCGACGAGATCTGGGAACAGGCAGAATCCCAACTCGAGGCCGTCCTCGAGAAATCCAGTATGGACTACGACCTTGAGGCCGGCGATGGTGCCTTTTATGGCCCGAAAATCGATTTCGCTTTCTCGGATGCTCTCGGCCGAAAGTGGGACGGCCCAACGGTTCAACTCGATTTTAACATGCCCGAGCGGTTCGATCTCAGCTATACGGGCGCGGACAACGAAGACCACCGTCCGGTGATGATCCACCGCGCGCTGTATGGCAGCTTCGAGCGGTTCTTTATGGTGCTAATCGAGCACTACAACGGCAAGTTCCCGCTGTGGCTTGCGCCCGAACAGGTTCGTATTCTGCCCATCAGTGACGACGAGTTGGGGTATGCCCACCGCCTCAAAAACGACCTCGAGGATGCGGGCTTCCGCGTTGGCATCGAAGACCGATCTTGGACGCTTGGCCGCAAGATCCGCGAGGCTCAGACTGACCGGCTGCCGTACATGTTGGTTGTCGGCGGCGACGAGGTCGAAGCCGGCACCATCTCGGTTCGGGATCGAAACGAACGCGAAGCCCAAGACGTCGATCCCGACGCATTCCTCGAGCACCTCCTCGAGGAACGAGAGGCCAAACGCGAGGAACCTGATTTCCTCGAGTAGTCCAGGCGGCTGACAGTCTGGTTTTTCGACGGCTGTGAGCGATTTTGTAGCCCCCTCCCGAATGACTGCTTATGCAGGGGCTTCGCTGGGTTGCGCTGACCGACGACGAACGCGATGAGTTCCTTGGTGACGGCGGCACTGGTGTGCTATCGTTCGCTACACCCTCCGATGAGCCACCGGCGTCGATCCCTGTTTCCTACGGCTATTTTGCCGACGCTGACAGCATCTATTTTCGGCTTTCAGCCTCCAATGGGAGCCGGAAACACGATCTATTCGAGAACCCTGTTTCGTTTGTTGTCCATCGTGAGACAGACGCCGGCTGGCGAAGCATCGTTGCCACTGGCCGACTCACTGAGGTAACCGACGCTCCGTACGATTCAGCAGCCCTCCAGGGGTTGTGGGCTGTCGATATCCCAACCGTTGATGTGTTCGAACGCCCACCCTCGGAGATTCCCTTCCGAACGTTTCGGCTGGTTCCTGAGACGGTGACGGGACGAAAGGAACTCAAAAGCGAACCGTAAGCAGTAATTGGTATCTGTCAGCCGTGACAAAAGCCGGTAATGATCGGCGGAACTCGACTCGGGCTTGGGCTTGCGGTTCGTATGCTCGTCTCGCTTGGAGCGGTCGCGCTCGTGTCCGTCTCGATCGTCTTTGTGGCCGCAGCAGTCGCCGGTGGGATGGTCGTCGGTGGACTGCTCGCGGCTGTCTATCTGGTCTCGGTGTTTACCACTCCGGCTGTCGGCACTGCGGTCACCGGCATGCTCAGTGGGTTTTCGCTTTCGACACTCCTCGGTGGCATGCTTTTTGTTGGGTTGTGTCTGCTTCCAATTCGCTATCTCGAGCCCGTCAAAGCCGAAATTCGCGCATTCGAAACCGAACTCGGTACTACCGGACAGTTGGCGCTCGAGCGGCATCCCAAAGTCGCCTCGATGGCCCGGCGACTCGCCCAGCAGGCAGGCATTCCCGAACCTGAACTCAGAATTGTCACCAGAATGCGCCCGGAGTCCTACGCACTGGGTGGTCGAGCCAGCGGCACAATCGTCATTACGCGTGGGCTCGTTCGTGCGTTGGACGACGACGAACTCGAGGCCGTGTTGGCCCACGAGATCAGCCATCTGGCCAACGGCGACGGGCGATTGATGAGCCATCTGTTGGTTCCGTTGCTGATCGCCGAACACGTCGGCAGCGACGAACGCCCCCGGTTCCAGCCGGTTTACACCTACGGGCTTGTCCTGTTCGTCTACATCGGCCAACTGCTGAGTTGGGCACTCATTACCGCGGTCACCACCGTCCAGACGTGGCTCTGTCTGGGCAGCCTCGCGTTGCTCTCACGAGGCCGTGAGTTCGCCGCCGACCGAGGGGCCGCCGAACTGACGGGCTCGCCGGCTGCTCTGGCCAGCGCCCTCGAGACGCTTGCGGGCAATCGGGGCCGGCCCACCGAAGACCTTCGGGAGTTCAAACGCTCGGCTGGCGCACTCGACATCCTGCCGCCGGCCGACGAAACCGACCTGCCAACGCCGTTCCGTACGCATCCACCCACCGACCAGCGCATCGAACGACTGGGTGAGATGGTTTCTGAGGCCACCAGCGACCCAACGGCGTGAGCCAGCCGCTTTTTGAGGACTGCGCGCGATGTTTCGGTATGCGCGCTGTTCGCTTTCACGACTACGGTGGCACCGATGTACTACAGGTAGACGAAATCGACCGCCCCGACCCAGCCGCCGATGAGGTGCTTGTCGAGGTTCGCGCCGCAGCCGTCAACCCCGTCGATACCTACTTCAGAGAGGGTGCTTACGAACCGTTCGCCCTGCCGATGATTCCGGGCATCGATGTGGCCGGCACGGTCGCCGAAGTCGGCGAAACCGTCGAGGGGTTCAGCAAGGGTGACCCAGTCTATGGGACGGCGATTGGCAACGATCACTACGGCGGCTACGCCGAGTACGCCGCCGTCCCGACCGACCGACTCGTTGTCCTCCCGGAGGGCGTTGATCTCATCGCCGCGGGTGGAGCCGGAGTGGCCGCCGTCACTGCCTGGCGTGGGTTGATCGAACACGCCGAACTCCAGGTCGGCGACCGGTGTCTAATTCATGGCGGCTCGGGCGGTGTCGGACACGCCGCTGTCCAACTCGCCGCGGCCGCCGGCGCACACGTGATCACCACTGCCAGACCCCACTACCACGACCGGCTTGCTGAACTGGGTGCGGACGTTGTCCTCGAGTACAGCCGTGATGACCTAGCTGAGGCTGTCTTGGAGGCTGTCCGAGCAGTCTCTGGACAACCAGCTGGTATCGACGTGATTCTGGACCACCGAATGCACGAGTATCTCTCCTTTGATGCTGAGGTTGCCGCTACCGGCTGTCGTGTGGTCGGTATTGGCGAAAAAGACCCACAGGTCGGCTTTAGTCATTCGTCGGCTGCTCGCGGCAAAGACCTCTCTTTGAGGCTGATGAGTATGTTCAATACGCCAGATTTCCGCCCGCGGCTCTCGAAGGTGGCCGCACTGTTGGATGCCGGTGATCTCGAGATCGCTGTTGCCGAAACCTATGGGCTCGAAGACGCAGCCGACGCCCAGCGGGCAGTACTCGAAGACAGTTTCTTTGGAAAACTAGTGCTCACGCCCTGAGTGGTCGGCGGCCACTTTGCCGGCGAACACAACCAACATAGCCACTGGGATACAGTAGCTGGTATGAGCGATCCGGATCCACCTGAGCAACCCGCCCACCGCCGTACCCCAGGCAAAGGCGTCAGTCCCGAAGCCCGCCCAATCGAACCCAGCACACCACCGGAGTTTGGTCTCGTCCAGCTGTTTTGGGGCGACGGCAAGGGAAAAACAACCGCCGCTATGGGAATGGGCTTTCGGGCTGCGGGCCACGGCTTTCGCGTCCATATGCTACAGTTTATGAAAGGCGGTGCCGACAGCGTCGAAGACGTCCGCGGCGAGTACAACGCTATTGCCGCCATGCCTGGTTTCAGCTACGAAAACACGGGCCACTACGGCTGGCACGGTATGGCCGACGGTAGCCAAGAGGCCGACCACGAATCTGACGCTCAAGCAGGGTTCGAACGCGCCAAAGAACTCATTTCGGCCGCCGAGTCGGCGGATACTGCCCCGTTTGCCCTCGACAGTTCGCCAGATGACGGCGTCCACATGTTGATCCTGGATGAACTCCTTTATGCCGCAGACCGTGAGTTAGTCGCCCCCGAGGCAGTCGTCGAACTCGTCGAGACCAAACCTGCCGACCTCGAGCTCGTGCTTACGGGCAGCCACACGAAACCCGAGTATCTGTACGACAGCGCGGATCTCGTCACCCAGATCGGTAAGGAAAAACACCCGATGGACGCCGGCCAGCGCGCCCGGCGCGGCACCGAATACTGAGCGACAGTATGGCCCGAACGATTCTGGTCGCCGGCACCGCCTCCCACGTCGGCAAAAGCACTGTTGCCGCTGGCCTCTGCCGGCTGTTGGCCGACCGCGGCGTTTCGGTCGCCCCATACAAAGCCCAAAACATGAGCAATAACGCTCGAGTGGTGCCGCGAGCACCTGCGACCGTCGACAACCACTCGGAGTCGGCCGGCCAGCCGTACGGCGAAATCGGTATCTCTCAGTACGTCCAGGCCCGTGCGGCTCGTCTCGCCCCGACAACCGACAGCAATCCCGTCTTGCTCAAACCACGCGGCGGCGGTCAGTCACAACTCATTGTCGATGGCCGTCCAGTAGGACATTTCGAGGCCGGCAGCTACTTTGAGACTCACTGGCAGGACGCTCGTGCGGCTGCCGAAGCCGCCCACCGCCGACTCGCTTCGGACTACGAGTTAATCGTTGCCGAAGGCGCAGGCTCAATTGCCGAGATCAACCTCCAACACCGGGATCTGGCCAACGTCGAAACCGCACGGTTCGCCGATGCTGAGATACTCTTGGTGGCCGATATCGAACGCGGCGGGGTGTTCGCCTCGCTCGTCGGTACTCTCGAGTTACTGCCCGAAGACATTCGCACGCAGGTTCAGGGCGTGATCATCACCAAGTTCCGTGGTGACCGCTCGCTGCTCGAGCCGGGGCTCGAGGCGTTCGAACAGAAAACTGGCGTTGCGGTACTCGGTGTGATTCCCTACGACGACCCTGGATTACCTGAAGAAGACAGTCTCGCACTCCCTGCGGCCGACGAGCGGGCCGTCGTCGGCGACGACGATGGTGTCGACGCAGCACACACCGTCACAATCGCGGTTCCGCGACTGCCTCGAGCCTCGAATGTGACAGACCTCGAGCCGCTGGCTGATGAGCCTGGGGTTCGAATCGCTTACGTTCCACTCGAAAGCGAATTGCGCGGCCTCGATGCGGTCGTCATTCCGGGTACGAAAAACACGGTCGATGACCTGCTGGCCATACAGCAGGCGGGCTTTGACCGGCGACTACAGGCGTTCGACGGCCCCATTGTTGGGATCTGCGGCGGCTATCAGATGCTTGGTAAACGGATTCACAACGCCGGCATCGAAGGCACCACTCTCGATGACGATACAACCGTCTCGGCAGTTGGCCTACTGGCAGTCGAGACGACGTTCAACGAGGACAAACAGGTTCTCGATACAACCTTGTGTATCGATGGCTCAGGGCCGCTTGCAGGTGCTACTGGAGCCGTTTCGGGCTATGAGATTCATATGGGAACGACCGACTCGAGCGGAACTGTTGAGACGCCGTTTAGTCGCGATGGCGTCTCGACGGCTGCACTCGGAGCCCGGCGTGGCAACGTTGTTGGCTGTTATTTACACGGGCTGTTCGAAAACGAGACCGCGAGAACAGCCTTCCTCGAGCGTGTGTTTTCGGCGGCTGGTCGCGAGCGGCCCGAACCCACAGACTCGGCGCGCTCACCGTATGACCGGGCTGGGAGTCTCCTTGCGGATCACTGCTCGCTCGAGTGGCTCGATACGAACCTGTAGTTCAGTCTGCAGTTTCCGTTTCCGTTGTGGCTTGCGAGGAATCTGTCGTCTGGTCTGGTCGCTGTTCGATCCGAGTGGCGCGCGTCCACAAGAGATTTCGCTTGAGTAGCACGTCTGCGAGGCTCTTGAGCAACAAGGCGTCGTGGAAATGCTTGTAGCCAACCAACAAAAACGGCGTATACCACAGCAGACGCCACTCTTCGCCCTCAATATACACTCCGAGAGCTGCAATAAGAAAGACGATACTCGTGAAAAACACGAACAGTGAGATCACCTGCAGTACAAATCCGTCCAACAGGAGTGCGATGATGAGCGCGAGGATAATCCAACTCGCAACGGGGAGAAAAAACAACTCAACCACTCGCAGTGGAAAGGCAAACCGATACAGAAAGCCGCTGGTTGGCTCTGAGAGCACCCCTCGGTGTTTGAACACGGTCATATAATTACCGCGATACCACCGAAGTCGCTGATTGTAGAGATCACGAAATGAGTCGGGAGCCTCAGTGTACACCCGTGCTTCGGAGGTTCGAACCTGATAGCCCGCCCGAAGAATCTTGACTGTGATATCGAAATCTTCAGTCAGTGTATGTGGATCAAACCCGTTGATTTCGTCGATCACCTCACGCCGATAGGCACCCAAACAGCCCGGAACTACCATCACGATGCCGAACAGATCCAACATCCGCCGGTAGACGTTGACACCAATTGTGTATTCGAGTTGCTGGCATTTGGTCAGCAGTGAACTCCGGTTCCAGATTGTTACGGTGCTGGCGACTGCACCGACCGAGGGCTCGCCCAGTTGATCGACCATCCGTCTTAGTGCGTCGTGCTCAACAACGCTGTCGGCGTCGACTGTGAGAATGATCTCGTTCGATGCAAACAACAGCCCGTAGTTTAGCGCGGAGTATTTGCCGCCGTTTTCTTTGCTGACGACACTCACGGTCTCGGATTCCAGTGTGCAGGCCTCGGCGTAGGTATCGTCGGTACTCCCGTCGTCGATAACGATAATCTCGCGTTTGCCATCGGGATAGTCCGCATCAAGAAGTGCTGTAATCGTCCGCTGGATGTAGCCTGCCTCGTTGTAGGCCGGAACCAGAATACTGATCGATTCGGTCGGCTCCGGTGATGTTTCGTCTGCGTGATAGCGATTGTTGTGATACACTGCCGCAAGCGCGATAAACCAGTAGTAGAGAAAAATCAAGACAATAGCGAACAGGTACACCCAAGCAGTCACTGAGAGACGAACCCAACCCAGTGTTACGACACCAACCACATAACAGCCAAAGGCAACACAGAGTCCCTTCCACGAGAACAACGCGTCGTCGACACTGTCTGTGGTGACCACGTAGTACGACCAGAGTCCGTAGAGGACGATCACTCCAATCAGGGTGCCGACTGCAAACACCGTCTCGGTTGGCATGATTCGAACGAGAAACCAAAACGGAATCAGCGCGGAACAAAATAGCAGTATAGATGGCCATTCGGCGGTACTGAGCCGACGCCGGAACGCCCTGATCCGACGCTGTGCCGTCTCGAGCCAACTCATCGAACCGTCTTTGCAAACAGGTGGTCTATCGTGGTCGAGTCATCAAGTCTATCAGGCGCGTCATCGGAACTCTCGAGTGGTTCTCGGATCTCCCAGCCAGCGTCTGTTTCTCGAATTTCACCGAATTCTATGCCGGTTGCAAGTTGATCAAGCGTCAGAAACGCGGTGTCTTTTGAGTTCATATGCTGGATCAACGCCCGAAGTTTTTCACGGTCGGATTCGGTCTCGAACGTCTGGTAGTGGAGCATCTGGATGTGAATCTCATTAGACTCATAGGAGCTGTTGAACTCCGCTTGCAGTTCCGAGTGGCTGTAGAACTCTCCGCGTTCCCAATCGATGAACGATGCACCTTCCGAAATGTGGGTAAGACCA
>LKML01000031.1 GCA_001563795.1 Haloferacaceae archaeon B1-Br10_E2g22
ACTGAACTCGGAGTCAGTCACACGGACGACAACAGTCTCTTCGACATCCCTGAGATCGTAGCTCGGGATGCTGTCGGTTTGGCGCATAACGTACATCGGCTCGACCAAGCGATTGTCCTCGAGACCGAACACACAGAGCAGTTGGTCTGTCTCTTCGGGTGGAAGCTCGCGGTCTCGAACCGCAGTCGCAAGCGGTCGCGAAAGCCATTCGGTCTCACTAATCGACGGATCGTTAATCAGGACGTGCTCGGCAAACCGAACCAGATACCAGTTGAGATCGTTACACAACGAGACGGCCGCACCCAGGCTGACTGTCTCGAGGCCAACTGCGTTCTCGAACGGTTCGGTGAGCTCGTAGGTCGAGAGTGCGGCTCGAGCAGTCTCACGGGACAGCAGTTCGTACCGGAGGTCGATGTCGTCGGCCCCGATGAGACAGACACGGATCACGCCTCGATGAACTCGGTCTGTGAGTAAATCCGTTTTGGGTTACTGTGTGCGGAACTCGAAACGTGCCCCACCGTCGAGAGATTCTGTGAGTGTCGTCTCCCAGCCGTGAGCCTGAGCAATCCGGCGGACAATCGCTAGCCCGAGGCCGCTTCCCGAACCGCTGGCGGTGTTGCCGGCTTCGAACATCGACTCGCGGTCGGCTTCGGGAATACCAACTCCATCGTCTGCGACGTAAAATCCGCCGTCCTCGAGTTCGCCAACTGTAATCGTCAGTTCAGATTTGTCCGAGCCCATACCGTGTTCGAGACTGTTGCGAAACAGGTTCTCAAACAGTCGGGTGAGTCGGTCTGCGTCAGCCTCGAGCGTCTGGGTGGTCGTCACATTCAGCCGCACAGTATCCGTGCCGGTCGTCTGCCAGGCTCCGCTGGCAACTGATTCGATCTCGAGTGTCTCGGGGTCAGTTACCTCGTGGCCACCGCGAGCCAGCGCCAGTGAGTCTTCGATGATTTCGGTCATTCGCTCGTGGGCGAACTCGATTTGATCAACGTGTTCGTCATCGAGATCATGGGTTGCTTTCAGCAGTTCGATGCGGCCGCGGGCTACCGTTAGCGGACTTCTGAGATCGTGCGAGACGACAGAGGCAAACTCCTCGAGGCGCTCGACTTGCCGCTCGAGTTGTTGTTCGCGACGACGGGTGCGCTGGCGTTCGACATCGTAAAATCCGAAAGCCAAGCCGACGACAGCGCCGCGAGCGACACCGGCGTTGAGCGTCTGTAGCTCTCGGTTGACCGTGAGTCCCTCCTCGAACTGCGTAAACAGCGTGACAAACTCGAAGCCGCCGCTGACCGCACCACCGACCAGACACCACAGCGCCAGTCGGATCATCGCTGTATCGTCAGTTCGATCCGCCCACGCCCAGTAGCTTGCACCAACGAGCAGTGCCGAAAACAACAGTGGCACGACCGCATCAGCCAGAAACACCAGCTCACTTGCCGCTTGGCTGGTGACAATAAACCAGAGTGTCAACGAAGCGGTCGCAATGCCGAGTCCGGCTATCGCACCCGCACTAAGACGGCGTCGCATCTATCTCAATAGACGAACCAACAGCCAAAAGAATACTGTTTTCTGACAACTGATTAGAACGTTGATAGATCGCCGTCGATGACCTGCCGAGTGATATCTGTTACATCGGCGAGTTCACGGTCGACAATGCTGCGGATGTCGGCTTCGACATCCTCGAGTGCGACGCCATCGACAGTAACAACCTGTGCATCTGCGACGTGTGGTTGGTCGATTGGTTTGCCGATCTGGCTCAAAAGCCGAATCTGCAGATCACGGATTCCGTCTACCTCATCGACAACTGACTCGGCAATCTCGGTCGAAAGCAGGTTGTAGATCTTACCGATGTGGTTGACCGGGTTTTTGCCGGAGGTCGCTTCCATGCTCATCGGGCGGTTCGGTGTGATTAGTCCGTTGGCACGATTACCACGACCCACTGATCCGTCGTCACCTTGTTCGGCCGAGGTGCCCGTCACAGTGAGATAAATCGAGCCTTCCTCGAGATCGTCGGCGGTATTGACATCGACGCTGACCTGTCGGTCGGTGATTTCTTCGGCCAACTCGGTTACATACGCCTCGACGCGATCGACGGCGTCGGCGTAGGCCTCGAGGTCTTCGATGTAGGCATCGACCATCGCGGCCGCAACAGTGATGTTAATGTGATCGCCCTCGCGTTTGCCCATGATTTTGACATCGGGGCCGAGTTCCGGATTTTCGGCGACGTAGGTTGTGTTGAGTTTTTGTTCTGCCGTCTGGACGATCTGTTCGGTTTCGGTCAGCGGCGCATGGCCGACGCCGAAAGAGGTGTCGTTGGCCATCGGGACGGTCGCGCCGTCTTCGCCGAAGACTTCCTGGAGGTCGCCTGATCCTTCACCAAGTTTGACATCGACGATCACATCTGTGCCATATTCGAGTTCGGGGATCTGTTCGGCGAGATACTCACGGGCCGCCGCAAGTGCAGTCGAATCAACAGGCAGCTGTTGGCCGTCGTACTTTTTTGTTGCGCGGCCGACAATCAGAATGTAGATCGGTTCGACGACCTCGCCGCCGCCGAACGCAGGAGCTGCTCGGCCAGCGACGAGTTGGGTTTCGTCCGTGTTGTAGTGTAGGACTTTCCCCACGCGCTCGAGATATAGCTGTGAAAGCGCCCTCGAGACGCTTTCGGCGATGCCGTCGCTAATCGAATCTGGGTGGCCGATCCCTTTTCGTTCGACAATTTCGACGGCCTGATCCTCAACCGCCTGCCGATCTAGTTCGCTGACCTGAATATTCCGACTCATGAGTTGCTTTTTGATGGGACACATGCTATAACTTGCGGAAACCTCTTGACCACAGAATATAACTATGGGGCATATCGTGTACGTACCAAAGCAACTACAGAACAGTCTGCGGCAGATCGTAATTCGTATTGCTAACAGCTCGCAGGTAGTGTCCTGATCAAACGCCCGCTACTTACAGTTCGACAGGTGGCGTTTTGAACGCCCCCTCGTCTGCTTTGCGGTCGTAGTTTTCGATGGCTGCCCGAACCAACTGGAAGACACCGTCTTTAGACCAGCGGGCAGTGTTGATCTGTAGATCATAGAACTCCCGATCGTCGAGTGCGATATCGTAGTAGGACTGATACCGACCGGCTTCGCTGACCTCACGGACTCGCATTTCGGCCTG
This sequence comes from Haloferacaceae archaeon B1-Br10_E2g22, assembly GCA_001563795.1. Classification (GTDB taxonomy): domain Archaea; phylum Halobacteriota; class Halobacteria; order Halobacteriales; family Haloferacaceae; genus Halohasta. Next base: position 3,172 of record LKML01000031.1, read on the forward strand.
CGTTTCTTCGCGTTTGTCGATCCGTTGTATGCGAACTTCATCGGGCGCATCAAGCCAGATTCGTAGATCGGCATGTGAGCCTGCCAGCCAGCCGGCGAGTCTCGATTCGAGAATAAACGGCTTGTCAGTCTCGCCCCACTTTTCGGCTATCTGCTGGAGTCGGTTGTCGAGTGCACGATCAATCGAGTCTGTGGTATCTGCCTCGGCGATCTGCTGGTTGAGACTGATCTCGTTTTCTTCGGCAAGTTCTCGGAAAATGTCGCCGCCCGAGACGTACGGACAGTCGATCGCTGTCGCGAGTCGATCACAGAGCGTTGTTGCCCCGCAGCCCGGCGGCCCTGAAACCGTGATAAGCAACTGAGTGTCGATCCGCTCTACAACCGCATTGCGAGCGGCCAACTGTGAACGTTCATTAATGGTCATGTGGGTTGAGTCTCACCTACGAGTGAACGTGTGTTATGCCCATCGGTTGGGGCTGGTTGTGCCGGTGGTCGACGAATCGGTATTTAGCTATTCGGCTGCTACAGTACCTTGTGTGCACACTGGTGTTCGCTTGGCAATCCTTCGAGGAAACGCCGCTGGCTGTGGCGGCCAACCGCGAGGAAGCAAACGGTCGACCGTCCGAACCGCCTGCGCTGTACCGCCACACGCCTCGAGTCATCGCCCCACGCGACACTCGCGTTGGTGGAACCTGGATCGGCTACAACGACGCCGGTGTCTTCGTCGGCATCACCAACCGGTGGGTCGACCGCGAGGGCAACCGCTCGCGGGGAAAACTAGTTGCAGACTGCCTGGAGTGTACGTCGGCTACGGCGGCACTCGAATACGTCGAACAGACACTGCAGACCCATCGCTATGCAGGGTTTAACCTCGTTGTTACCGACCGTAACCGCGCCATGTTGCTCGAGTTCGACGGCGAACTGACAGTCTCGGAGTTTGCTCCCGGTATACACGTCGTCGTCAACGTCGGTCACAACGGCGCGTATTTCGAGCCACCCAACCGGCCCGAAGCCGGCCGAACGCAAGCAACAAACGCCGAGCGGTTGCAGTCTGTTCTACAGCCCAAGACGGGCGAGACTGCCGAGGAATGGCTTTTTCGAGCCGGTAAAACACTCGGTGATCATGACTACGGTGTGTGTGTTCACGGTGACAGCTTTGGGACACGATCGACGTCACTGCTGTGTTTGGAGACGACTAATGACGATATCGACGACCACTATTGGTTTGCTGAGGGGCCGCCGTGCCAAAGCCCGTTTCGGCGGGTCGAAAGCAGCCTTTAAGCGACTCGCGTTCGCACTAATCGCATATGAGTGCCTCCGAGATTGAAGACGGGTTGTCTGAGGATGAGTATCGTGGACTGGAACTGATCCGCGAGAGAGGCGGCATCCACCAGAGTGACTTCTGGAAGGAACTTGATGTGTCGTCCAGAAAAGGAAGTCGCATTGCCGAAGCCCTCATCGAGTCTGGATTAATCAAGCGCGAAGAAACTGTCTACAGTGGTCACAACACCTACTATCTCGAACCCGCCGCCCGCGATCTCGACTTTCGATTGTTGATGGCTGGCGATATGCTCTCGCCGTTTATTGGCGAAGAGGAAGTCGACCCACAGAGTGACTCGTTTTCCCAATGGCTGATGAATCTAGCCTACGAAGAGTACTAACACCTGCGTCATATTCTCCGAGCCGGGTTGCAAAGGACACTCGTAGCTGATTGGTCACTATCCTAACCGAATGGTCAGCGAACAGCGAGTGACTACTCGCTGTTTTCTGAGCCGATCAGCGCATCGACATCAACGCGCTCGCCGAGCAACTCTGCCATTGTCTCGACGGTTCGACGGTCACGTGTGCGGCCGCTTCGGACGATCGATTCAGCACGTTCGACCGCAGTGAGCGAGTCGGTGTTGATCTGCAGTATCGGGGTGTTGGCCTCTGCGGCCCGACCCAGAACTGCAGGCGATGGACGATGGCCCCCGGTTAGAATCAAACATTTCACGCCCGAGGCCTCCAGTGCGGCGGTGTGTATATCGGACCGATCTCCACCGGTGATAACGGCGGCGTTTCGCGCTCGTCGGAAGTACCGAAGCGCCTCGTCGCCGCCCATTGCACCGACAAGGAAGCGTTCGATCATGGCGTCTGATTCGATATCTGTCAGCGTATTCGCCCCGAGTTCGTCGGCCAGTTCATCAACTGACACACCGGCAAGCGAAGTCTCCTGGGGTACCGCACCAAACACCTCGATGCCGCGGCTCTCGAGGAACGGGATTACATCGCTGTCGAGTTCTTCGAATGCGCTATCCGAAATCCGGTTAAAGATGACTCCCCCAAGATTCTCACCGATGTTTTCGACGGCAGCCAACAGTCCATCGATATCACCAGGTTGGCTGTAGTCGGCGACCAATAGGACTGATGCATCCAGCAACTCGGCGACTTCTGGGTCAGTAAGCCCGACGATGCCGCCGGTCGAAAGCGACCCACCGCCCTCGACGACCATCAGATCACGGCCTTCAGACAGGCCTGCAAACTGGGTTTTGACCTGTTGTTGGAGTTCTTCGGAATCTTCTTGGCCACGAATCGCACCGTCGATAAACGTCGGCGAGTACACGACTGGCTCGAGTTCGTGCATTTCGGCGTCGATATCCAGCAGCTCGCGGGCCAACATTGGATCTTCATCGAGCGTTTTGCCGACGCTGCTCTGCAGGCGGGTGCCTTTCGGCTTCATGTAGCCGACCGATTGACCCCGGTCGTGGGCGGTTTTCGCCAACGCGAGTGCGATAGCGGTTTTGCCGGTGCTTTCTTCGGTTGCGGTGATCAGTAGCGTGTTCATAGTTTTTCAGGGTCGACGGTGAGTCTGATATCGACGGCATCGACGCCGTCGGGCGTTGCCACGAGAGGATTGATATCGAACTCCATGATCGCCGGAAAGTCAGCGACCAACTGTGAGAGTCGCTGGATCGTCTCGATGATTCCCTCGATATCGGCCGGATCGCGACCACGTGCACCACGTAGGAGCGGTGCGGTCTTGATTTCTTCTGTCATTTCACGGGCTTCGGCTTCGGAGACGGGTGCGACGCGGAACGTCGTATCCTCGAGGACTTCGACGAAAATCCCACCCAGCCCGAACATCATCAGCGGGCCGAACTGCGGATCGCGGTTCATCCCGACGATGGTTTCGGTACCCGAATCCAGGTCGGCCATCTCTTGGATCTGGACGCCCAGCAGGTTGGCATCCGGCTGGTAGTTGCGGGCTCGAGTGACGATGTCCTCGAAGGCATCTTCGATTTCGTCGTTGCTGACGCCGACTTTGACACCACCGATGTCTGATTTGTGCAGAATGTCTGGGCTGACAATTTTCATTACGACGTCGCCGTCGATTCGCTTGGCGACCTCGAGGGCAGCATCAGGTGACTCGACGATGTCGCTTTCGGGCATCGGAATGCCGTAGGCCTCGAGCAGCCCCATTGCTTCGACACCGAGTCGGTTGTCTTCGCGTTCTTCGACGCGTTCGAGAATTTCGCGAGCCGCCTCACGATCGACATCGAACTCCGCAGGTTCGTCGTAGGAGCGTCGCTGGATCTGCCGGTACTCCCACAGTGAATCCAGCGCGCCAATAGCTCGAGAGGGATCGAAGTAGTTCGGAATCCCTGCATCCGACAGAATTTCTGCGGAGGCATCGACGCTTTCGCCACCCATAAAACAGGCCGCAACGGGCTTGCCGTGTTTTTCGCGCATTTTGACGGTTTCGGCGGCTAACTGCTCGTAGTCCAAGACGGCAGTCGGACACGAAAGTACCATCGCCGAGCCAACGTTGTCGTCAGCCAGCGCGATATCCAATGCATCACGGAACCGCTCGACGTCAGCATCGCCGACGATGTCTACAGGGTTGTAGATATTCCCTTCGGGCGGGAGTTGCTCGGCGAACTCATCGAGCGTCTCTTGGTCGAACGTCGCCATCTCGAGGCCCGAATCACCAACGGCGTCGGTCGACATCACGCCGGGGCCGCCGGCGTTGGTGATAACGGCCACGTCGTTGTTCTCGGGTACTGGCTGGTTGGCCAGCATCTGGGCGGCATCGAACAGGTCTTGGACGGATTCAGCCCGGAGCACACCTGCCTGGTCGAGACCGGCCTCGTATGCCTGCTCGGAGCCCGCAATCGTTCCCGTATGCGAAGACGCCGCCTGTGCGCCTGCATCAGTGCGGCCTGATTTGACGAGGACAATTGGGGTATCCTGGGTGACCTCGCGGGCAGTGTCAATGAAGTCACGGCCCTTTGAGATTCCCTCGAGATAACCGATGATTACGTCGGTTTCGTCGTCTTGGCCCCAGTGTTCGACGAAATCAGTTTCGTCGAGGACGGCCTTGTTACCCAGCGAAGCAACGTCTTTGAAGCCAACGCCTTCGTCGTTGGCCCAATCTAAGACAGCCGTAATGAACGCTCCTGACTGGCTCATAAACGACAGTTCGCCAGGGATAGCGTTTTCTGGGCCGAAGGTGGCGTTCATGCCGTTCGACGTCGACATGATCCCTAAGCTGTTCGGACCGACGAGGTTCATCTCGTAGTCGGCTGCGATTTCTTTGAGTTCCTGTTCGCGGCTTGCCCCATCGCCGCCGGTTTCACCGAAGCCGGCGGTGATGACGACGACGCTTTTGATGCCGGCTTCGCCGGCCTGCTCGACTGCAGGCAGCGCGATTTTTGGCGGCACAACAATGACGGCCATATCAGCCGCGGCTTCTCCAATCTCTCCGACACAGGAAAAGCCCATCACCTCCTCGTAGTTGGGGTTTACCGGGACGATTTCGCCGTTGTAGTCCGATTTGAGATTGGACATCACGGCTCGCCCGATTGACCCCTCGCGTGCGGTTGCACCGATAACTGCGATGCGTTCCGGCGCGAATAGCTCGGTTAACGTGCCCATCGCGCGTATGTTCTTCCCGGGGCGTCTTAAAGTGACGTGTAAAACGTTCAGTATGCTATGTGATATAGTACCACAACCTCAAATATTCATTACAATGGTGGTATAACTATGCAAATGTCAACAATCAGCAGGGCTTGGCGGTCAGTGGAGATCTTCTGTTCAGCGTTGGGATACAGACGGCGAGCGATCAGAGAGTGCCGTCGCAGCCAGATAGATGCCGATGGCAACAACGATTACCGAGCCACCGGACGGGAGTCCTTGCCAGACTGAAAAGCTGATTCCCAGAAGAATCGAACACTGACCGAAAAGCACCGAGAGATACAGCGTCTCACGGAAACCCTGGGCGACCTGGGAGGCTGCCGCAACCGGGATTACCAACAAGCCGGCGACCAAAATCACACCCAGAATCTGCATGGCTCCGACGACGACGATGGCAGTCAACACGACCAACAGCGCGTTGTACCACCGCACTCGCAGGCGGGCGACGCGGGCTGCCTTCTCGTCGAACGTAATAAACAGAAACTGCTTGTAGTTGAACGCCACGAGACCGACGACCACGACCGACAGTGCGGCGACGAGTCGGGCCCCACCGGCGGTCACAATCGCCAGATCACCGAAGAGGAAATCTTCAATGTCGATCGGCACCGAAACGAACGACCGGCCCCACGAGATCAACAGCGTGCCAACCGCAAAGCTCCCGGTGAGCACGATGGCGATTGGGACATCACCGTAGCTATCGGTGTGTTCGACTAACCACTGGAGCCCGAGAGCGGCGATCACACTCACAATGAGTGCGACAAACACGAGCAGACCACCTGATCCTGCAATCCCAAGCGCACCAATGAGGATAATACCGACTGCCACTCCTGCAAAGGCAGTGTGGGCCAGCGTTTCACCGATAAGTGCCATCTGTCGGTGGACGAGATACGTGCCGACAAGCGGGCCGACGATGCCGACGAGAATCCCCGTCGCAATCGCCCGCCACATGAACGGATGCCGAAAGACGTTCGTCCCGAGATAGAAATCCATCCATGCACCGACAAGCAGGAACTGCCCAAAGCCGTTGGCCGCAAGCGTCCCGACCGACCCGGGCAGCATCCGCAGCCAATCGAGGAAGATAAATGCGATCATCACTGCCCCGAGCAGCCCAACAACCAGCAAGCCAGCCTCCTCGAGGCGCTGGCGTAGTGGTATCGCAGGCGAGTGTGCCGCGGTCGATTCGGGGACGTCTGTCTGTTGGCTCATGGATGGTGGTGATGGAGAATCCCGCTTTCTTTGCCGTAGGCCTCAGAGAGCGCATCGCTTTCGATAAACGAGACCGTATCGCCGTGGTGGTACAACTGGCGGTTGATACAGGCGACCTTGCTGACGTGTGTGGTCAACACATCGACGTCGTGTTCGATCAAAATAATCGTAATTCCCTGCTGGTTGAGTTCATCAAGCAGTCCGTAGAACTCTTCGCGGGAGTCGGCGTCGACACCGACTGTTGGTTCATCAAGTGCGAGTAGGTCGGCTTCGCTGGCGAGCGCACGAGCGATAAACGCCCGTTGGCGTTGGCCGCCAGAGACGGCACTGATCGGACGATTCGCCAGCTCTGTGATCCCCACCCGTTCGATCGCCTGATCGACAATGGCGTGATCCTCACTGCCGAGTCGGCCGTGACCGACGTGGGCAAAGCGGCCCATCAGCACCGCTTCGCGGATTGTCACGGGCATCGAGCCGCCGCGGTCGGTCGAACGCTGGGCGACGTATCCGAGCCGCTGGCCGTCTTCGAACTCGGTTGCAGGCTCGCCAAACAGCTGTATTGTCCCACTGTCGGGTTGGTGGAGCCCAATGATCAAGTGCAACAGCGTGGTTTTGCCGGAGCCGTTCGGACCGATCAACCCCAGAAAGTCCCCCGTCTCTATTGACAGCGAGATGTCCTCGAGGGCAACAGTGTTGCCGTAGGAGAATGTGACGTCTTCGACGTCAACGACGGTCGTCATTCGTCTCCCGCTACCAGCAGCCGAAGTTTGAGTCTTTTCATTGGTCAGGCCTTGAGTGCTGCCCGCAACGATGGCAGATTGATTTCTTCCATCTGTTCGATCCAGCCATAGCCCTGTTCGTTCCACTCGGCGGTCGTTCCTTCCGCAGGAGTCAGGGGTTCGGCGTTTTCGACATCGCTGTTTTCGAAGATGGTCTCGACCATTTGGGGGACTTCTTCGCCAGGATTGGCTGACTCGAACGGATCGTACAGCACGGTATCAATGTCGTGTTCGTCGATAAGCTCGAGTAGATCACCGATATCTCCCGGCGAAACGCTGTCGTCCGGCGAGATCCCCGTCGGCGTGTGGAGTTCGAAATCGTATCGGCGTTCGACATACTGAAACGAGTCGTGGGCCGCAAAAACCGCGATGTCAAGTTCGGCCTCCTCGGCGACTGCTTCGAACTCTTGGTGGACTTGCTCAAGTTGTTCGGTATACTCCTCGGCGTTTGCCTGGTAGGTCTCGGCGTTTTCGGGGTCAATCTCGCCAAGTTCGTCGGCAATTCGTCCAACAACGCGCTGGGCCAACACTGGATCGACCCAGACGTGTGGATCATGGAAGTCGCTGGCTCCGTCGTCCTCGATTACCTCGACGACTTCGAAGGAGGCAGGCTCGTCGTCAGTGTCGTAGATGAGTTCATCGCCACGGCGGATCTCGAAGACAACGGCCGTACTGCCGAGTTCACGGCCGTGGAACTCAACGGTGTCGCCGTGAGATTCGATATCGACGATTTCGTCTTCGCCGTCAGCAATCCGGGCCTCGAGTTGGTACTCCTCGTTTTCGCCTAGCGGGACGACGTAATCTTCGTTGTCCTCGAGGACGATCCCAATCGGGAGGCTGTCGTCGAGTTCGACGTCCGGAAGACCGCCGTGCCAGTGGTCGGTGTGCCAGTAGCCGAGCTGCTGGTCGGACCGGAGATCAATAATATCCCACTCATCCAGCCGGAGGTTTTCCTCGGGGTACTCCCGGTCGCGGTCGGGTTCAGGAAGCGCGCCCGAATCCAGCGAGATGAGGTGTGATTCGAGTCCCTGCATGGCATCGACCACGTGGACGTTCTCGTAGTCTGCCCGAAGTTCCTCAGCGACGTCCTGGGCCCACGAAAACTCGGGTGTATCAAAGTAAATAAACATGTCCGAGGAGGCGATATCGCGGGTGAGATCGCCGTCGGGACTCCAGCCATGGCCCATCGAGCCGGTCTCGACTGGATTTTCGAAACTGTACTCGTCGCCGGCGATCTGTTCGGCCCAGTCCCAGAGAGCAAAAAAGTTGGCGTACCCGCTTCGTGTGCCACCGCCACTCTGGAAGGGATCGGACAGACAGCCGGCAACCGATCCGAGTGCTGCAAGCCCGCCACCGGCTTTCAGCACTGCGCGTCGAGTCTGATTCATACTGGCTAGTACAGCCAGTCGCCTAAAAGTATTATTATCTTGGCCTGAATATTTAATAACGGTGCAGAAGGCCGGACCAGCCGGTTATTCGGCGGTTAACTCGAGGACGGCGCGTCCGTGGTCGAGTTCAACAACAACGTACTCGTCGATCAGATCGCACTCGTCGACGCCGTGTTCTTCGTGGAGCAACTCGCCTTCGACCGCAGTGACCGTCCCTTCGTGGGTGAAGAAGGCGAACGTATCCCCATCGCCGTGATCGTGGTCGTGGTCGTCGTCATGGTCGTGGTCGTCGTCGTGATCGTGGTCGTCGTCGTGGTCGTGGTCGTCGTCGTCGTCGTGATCATCATCGTCAACCTCGAATGCGACGTAGCCACTCTCGCCCTCAATGGTGACATCGTACGGCTGGTGGGTGTCGGTGACGACCGGAGCCTCGTCGGCTGAAGAACCTGCCTCCAGCGATTCTGGCTCGTCGAACTCCTTGTGACCACAGGCGTGATCAATATCGTGCTCGCTCAGCGCGTGACCATTGTCGTCATGATCGTGGTCGTGATCATCGTCATGATCATGGTCGTCGTGGTCGTGATCATCGTCATGATCATGGTCGTCGTGGTCGTGATCATCGTCATGATCGTGGTCGTCGTGGTCGTGATCATCGTCATGATCATGGTCGTCGTGGTCGTGATCATCGTCATGATCGTGGTCGTGTCCGCCCGCACTCTCGACAAGGAAACTGACGGTTGCGGTCTCGACATCGCCCTCGGTTTCTGGTTCTTCGTCGGGTTCTCCGTCGGGTTCTTCCTCACCGTTAAGACAGCCGGCCAGTGCGCTTGTGGCTAGTAGTCCAGCGGTACCTGCAAGGATTCGGCGTCGTGATTGCTGCATGTGGTTGATAACAAAAAGGCATGCGTTAATAAGTTTGCTGGATTCATCTTTCTCGAGTTAGTATCATCGCCGTGTCCAACGGATAAACTGATCAGTCACACAGCTACTGTCAGTCCTACAGGTTCCGTCGGAAGATACAGGCTCTGGACTTGTATACCGCCGGACGAATACAGAGCCGCTAGGTAAAACGAGAGTTAGTGGCTGTGGCCCAGTGCCTCAGACAGCGGCATACCGAAGCGATCCTCGAAGATGGCTTCCATTTCGTCGTTCATCTCGGCGAGATCCGCTGGCGTCTCGCCCTGTGAGTGGTGGACGAGCGCGTGAGCGTGCTGTGCGAGCGCCTGGACGATAATGTCGCTGATAACCTGGGTAGGTTCTTCACCCTGTTCGGCGAGAGTATCAACCAGGCCGGCTGGCAGTGCAACGTCGTCTGTGTCTCCGCCCGATCCCTCAATGGTGTACGTCTCAGTTTCGACCATATCTACCGGTGGTGGTACAACCATAAGTGGCTGTGGGATTCGGCCGGCAGTCGGCTGAAGGTATAAGACTCCCCCGTCCAAACCTCACGGTGTGGATACAATCGTCGTCAGCACCGTGGTGTACGAAGAGCCAACCGACATCTACGAGGTGCTCATCGACTTTCCACGGTATGCAAGGTATTCGGAGTATCTAACTGCCGTCCGTCGGCTCCGTGGCGACGGTAGTGTCGGCACACAGTATGGACTTGATTTCGCTTGGTGGAAACTCACATACACGGCTCACTCGGAGGTAATCGACGTCGATCCACCCGAACAGATCGACTGGCGAGTAATCAAAGACATTTCTGCCAACGGCCACTGGGAGATCGAGCGGCGCGAGACGGTTCCCGCCGACGCTCCTGACGATGTGACAGTCGCCTGTGATGTCTCGCTACGTATCGATTTCGACCCTAATTCGGCTGACAGCAGTGCACTGAATCTCCCCAGATTAGTGTCGATGGGATGGGTGCTGAAAAAAGTGATACCGCTGATTAAAAATGAGGCCGAACGCGTCGTCCAGCGCGCCGTAAACGATGTTGAAGACCGACGCCGAGATGTCAAGTTTTCGGTTCGGGTCGACTCCGAGTACCTCTAGACGGGAGGCCAACCCAAAAGCAGTGATGCCAAACGCTTAATCAGCAGTTGATGCAATCGTTGATATGAGCGTGGTCTTAGCGTGAATATTGTGATTATTGGGGCCGGTGAAGTCGGCGAAAGTATCGCGGCTGATCTCGCCGCAGACCACGAGGTTACTGTTATCGAAACCCGAAGCGAGCGAGCCGAAGAACTCGCCTACGAGTACAACGTGCTGACGATCACGGGTGACGGCACTGATCCGGCAACGCTCGATCAGGCCAACATCGTCGAAGCCGAAATGGTGATTGCCAGTACTGACGACGACGAGACCAACATCGTCGCCTGCTCGACAGTTTCGGCTCTCACTGAGACGTTCACTATCGCTCGCATCAAAGACAGGAAATATCTCCACACCTGGAAACGGGCCAGCCGTGCGTTCGGCATCGACGATATGGTGTGTACTGACCTATTGGCGGCCAACTCTATCGTTGATGTCATCGGCCTCCCTGCGTCGGTCGCTGTCGATTCGTTTGCCAACGGCAGCGTCCAGATGGCCGAATTCGAGATCAGCCAGGCAGGTCCAGTCGCCGACAAAACAGTCCAAGCGGCCGACCAGTACGATTCGCTGACGTTTGCGGCAATCATCCGTGACGGTTTGGTGATTATTCCAACTGGAACGACTTTGATCGAGGGCGGCGACCGACTGGTCGTCATCGGGAGCGCCGAAAGCGTCCGGACGTTTTCGAATGCACTGTCGCCGGGCCATTCTTCAGACAGCACCGACGAAGTCGCCATCGTCGGTGGCAGCGAAATCGGCTACAACGTCGCCCGACTGCTCGGCGAACGGGGATTCAAACCCCGACTGATCGAACAGGATACCGACCGAGCCCGCGAGATCGCCGAGCAACTGCCGCGAACGACGGTCATGGAGTCGGATGCTACAGATATCGCGTTTCTCGAGCGCGAACATATTGGCGATGCAGATGTCGTCGTCTCGGCGGTCAAAAGCGACGAAACGAATTTACTCGTCTCGCTTTTATCCCGCCGACTCGGCACCGACCGCACAGTCGCCATTATCGATACGCCCTCATACGTCGAGTTGTTCGAAACTGTTGGCGTCGACGTCGCCATCAACCCGCGGGATGTTGTCGCCGAAGAGATTACTCGTCTCACACAGACCGGCGGGGCCGAAAACCTCGCGCTGATCGAATCCGACAAAGCCGAAGTCATCGAAATCGAGATCACAGACAGCAGCGTGCTGGCCAACCGACCGATTCGGGAATCAACGGCCGAACTCCCTGATGGCGTCGTTATTGGTGCGATTACACGTAACCGACAGTTCGTCACCCCGCGGGGTGACACCGAGGTCTACCCCGGCGATCACGTTGTCGTCTTCGTTGATGCTGAGGCAATCGACGAGACGACGAACAAACTCTGAACGTTACTGTTCTACGGCGCTTGCGGCCCGGATAATGGTTTCTTCGCCAAACTTCGGCCCGATAAGTTGGAGTCCAACGGGCAGTCCATCGACATCGCCAGCAGGAACCGAAATAGCTGGTAGGTTTGCGAGATTAACCGGTACCGTGTTGGCATCCATCAGATACAACTGCAGTGGATCATCGAGACTCTCGCCGAGTTTTGGCGGGACAACTGGCATCGTAGGCGAAGCCAGCACGTCTACTGACTCGAGAGCCTCGTCGAAATCCTGTTTAACCCATGCGCGGGCGTCCTGGGCCTTTTTGTAGTATTTGTCGTGATAGCCCGCAGAAAGCGCATACGTGCCGAGTAGAATGCGGCGTTTGACTTCCGGGCCAAAGCCCTCCTCGCGGACGGCCGCAAACGCGTCGTTCCAGTTACCGTCGGTTTCAACGTCGGGGCCGTATCGAACGCCATCGAACCGTGCGAGATTCGAGGAGGCCTCAGACATCGCGATCACGTAGTAGGCCTGGACGGCGTGTTCAAGCGACTCGAGCGAAACCTCAGTGATTGTTGCCCCCTGGGTGCGAAGTGTCTCGAGTGAGTCTTCGAAAACAGCAGTGACCTCGTCGTCTGCACCCGCAATCAGATCCGTGATGACGCCGATTGTGAGCCCCTCAACATCGCCATCCGCAGCCTCCGCGTAGCTCGAGTCGTCGCCGCCATCGTTGGTTGTCGCATCGTGTGCGTCCGACCCAGCAATGATGTCCAAAAGCAGTGCGGCCTCTTCGACAGTTGGCGCAAGCGGGCCGACCTGCTCGAGGCTGTTGGCGTAGGCGACGATCCCGTACCGCGAGACCAGTCCGTACGTCGGTTTGATGCCGACAACGCCACAGAACGCCGCAGGGTTCCGCACAGAGCCACCGGTGTCGCTGCCGAGTGCGAGATCAGCCTCGCCGGCGGCGACGGCGGCTGCAGAGCCGCCCGACGAGCCACCGGGAACTCGACCGGGGGCTGCGGGGTTCTCGACGGGGCCGAACGCCGAGGTTTCGTTGGTGCCGCCCATCGCAAACTCATCCATGTTGGCCTTGCCGACGATGGTTGCACCGGCCTCCAGAACGCGATCGACGACAGTCGCATTGTACGGTGGGACATACTCAGCCAACATCGCAGAGCCACAGGTCGTCCGAACACCCGCAGTCGACATGTTGTCTTTGATGGCGATGGTCACATCAGCCAGCGGTCCGTCGTTTTCGCCTTGGATAGTCGATTCGGTTACGAAGATGTTGTACTCGTCGCTCATGAGACACTCGGTCCTTTGAAAAAGCCGTCTTCGGTTTCAGGGGCGTTCTGGAGGGCTTCGTCCTGAGTGAGTCCGTCATGCACGTCGTCAGTTCGCATCACATTGATGAGTTCGGGGTCGGCCTCGATTTCGGGTACTTCATCGAGGGCCTCGAAGTACGCCAGAATATCGGCGAACTGCTCGGTGAACTCCGTTACTTCGTCGTCGGCCAAGTCCACTCGGGCAAGCCCGGCGACGTGCCGGACGTCATCGGGATCGACAGGCGAATCGCTCATACAGACGACGAATCGCGGCCTGTGAGTAAGGGTTTCGATCCACTGCACGCCAAATATTTCACAAAAAATACTATGTAATTTTATTGTATATTTGTACTCTTTCTGACGTGATCTTTAAACACTGCCACTCGGCATAGCCGGTAAAACCGCCCGCAGTGAGAGGGGTCGTTTCGTCTGTTTTCACCCCGACGCCGTCACACATTTTTCTTAGTGATTCGGGATGATTTTTTGGGGTATCATTAAGTTAGTTCAGATCGTGTATACTGATGCCGAAAATTGAGTGGGCGAGACGGATCTATCCCACCACCAATCCAATCATGACTGACAACGTCCGTACGTTTACCGACGAGCACACCCGCCAGCGTAACTCCACTCCCGAGCGATCAACCCGTTCGGACGAAGAGCTGCGCTGTCCGGAATGCGATGGGCAACTCGCAACAGACACCGAACATGGCGAGACGGTGTGTCGTGACTGTGGGCTCGTCGTCCAAGAGGACGAAATAGACCACGGCCCCGAGTGGCGTGCGTTCGACAGCAGCGAGAAAGACCAGAAATCCCGCGTTGGCGCGCCGACGACCAAGATGATGCACGACAAGGGTCTGAGTACGAACATCGGCTGGCAGGATCGCGATGCCTACGGGAAGTCACTCTCCTCGAGACAACGCCAGAAAATGCAGCGGCTTCGAACGTGGAACGAGCGGTTCCGCACTCGCGATTCCAAAGAGCGCAATCTCAAACAGGCACTCGGCGAGGTCGACCGCATGGCCTCGGCGTTGGGGCTGCCCGACAACGTCAGAGAGACTGCCTCGGTGATCTACCGGCGAGCGCTCAATGAGGATCTGCTGCCTGGTCGCTCAATTGAGGGCGTCTCGACCGCCTCGCTGTACGCCGCCGCCCGACAGGCGGGCACCCCACGGAGTCTCGACGAACTCACAGGCGTCTCGAGGGTCGAAAAAGACGAGATCGCTCGCACCTACCGCTACATTGCCCGTGAGCTGTCTTTGGAGATCAAGCCAGCCGACCCCGAGCAGTACGTCCCACGGTTTGCCTCGGATCTCGAGTTGTCCGACGAGGCCGAACGTCGGGCTCGCGAGCTGCTTTCGACGGCCAAATCACAGGGCGTCCACAGCGGCAAATCACCCGTCGGACTTGCGGCTGCGGCAATCTATGCGGCTTCACTGTTGACCAACCAGAAGGTCACCCAAAGCCAGGTCAGCGACGTTGCCAACATCTCCGAGGTGACGATTCGCAACCGGTATCACGAGTTGCTCGAGGCCGACCAGAATACGAATCTCGCATAACCAGTCTCGTTTTTTCAGCAATGTCGGAAGATCGAAACCGTTCGGCCTCCAGCAGCCGCTATGGAGACGACTCGTCATTTCACCTCAACCGTCTATATCGTTAACAGTGGTGCAACTGCACTCCACCACCACGATCGCCTTGGAATCCGAATCCCGCCTGGCGGTCATATCGACCGTGACGAACTACCGCACGAGGCAGGCATCCGAGAAGTCCGCGAAGAAACCGGCCTCGAGGCCCACCTCCTGCGAGAGGCTGCCGACATCGCCGCTCCAGCCGGCAAGGTGTTGCCGCAGCCAGCCCACATGATGCTGTATGATATCAACGTCCATCCGGACGGCACTGTCGGCCACCAACATATCGACCACGTCTATTTTGCGGCCGTCGAGAGCCGTACGATCAACCCTGCCGACGGCGAGGCCGATGCTGCAGTCTGGGAGTGGTACACCGTCGATGAGTTGCGGGCCAGCGAGATCGATTCGGACACAGTGACGATTGGCTGTGAGGCGATCACGGCAGTTGATTCGACAATCCAATACTAACGAAGATTACTCTCCGAGCAGCGAGCGAATGTACTGGCCGACGTGGTCGTCCATCCGTCGTTTGTATCCTGCTTGACGGGCCAGTCGGTCGAGTTCTCGGCTAACATAGCTGCCGTACTGGACGGCCTTTTTGTCCGTCGAAGCCACTGATTCGGGGACGACACGCTCGTTTCTGGCGAACGTTCGAAGCGCGATTTTTCGTTCGGTTTGGGCTGCCAGCAGTTCACCCGGTAGCCGCAGTGCGGCAGCAACTACTCGATCCTGCAAAAAGGGCGTTACTGGCTCGAGACCAACTGACTGAAGCCCACACACGTCGCGCTCGAGTTGGCCAGGCAGTGTTCGAATGGTTTCGGTGACTGCACCTCGGACGGTCTCGGCCGTAACGCGGTGGTCAGCGGCCGGATCGACGACTTTCGAGTAGCCGCCGAACAACTCGTCTGCGCCCTGTCCGAGCGCGAGACGGCCGAAGCCATCTGCTTGGGCGCGTTCGGCGACCAACACGAGCGGCAGGGCAATCGAGACATCCATCGGATTTGTTCGTCCAGTTGCCTCGACAACGCGAGAAACGGCGTTTTCGAGTGTTTTGTGGTCTAACTCGAGTATATGAAGATCCCCACCACGACCCATCGCCGCTGCTGCCTCACGAGCGGTAGCAATGTCGTGGCTCCCCTCGAAGCCGATTACATACAGCGGTGCCTCGGGATAGCCTGCGGCCACAAGCGCACTGTCGATGCCGCCTGAAAAAGCGACTGCGGTGTCAGTTGACCGACGGTCTGTTTCGAGTCCCAACGCTCCTTTCAGCGCCGTACTAACGGCTGTTTGTGCACTCGAGGGATCATCGACCGACGGTTCGGGCAGCGTGAGCTGCTGGCTGTCGCCGTCGGCCGTCCGCACCACACCGGGTGGAACGACCACTGGCTCCGTGAGGTCACCCGGCGAGAACGACCATGCTTTTTCGGCAGTGGGGTCGGCGGCGTTGCGTTCGCTGTAGACTGGTTGTCGGCCCAGCACATCACAGACGAGTTGGCCGTCTACGAGTCCGCCGAAGCCACCCATCGCAGCAGATCCACAGCCGCTTGCACCAGGAAGCGGATCGCCAGCCGCAAGCGTGTTGCGAACCGTTTGGGCCGAGGCTCCCCGGAGTAGGTTGTCAGTCATTTTGACGTAGTGAATCCAGTATGTGGCCGAGTCGGCGTTTCGCACCGCCGCCGAACTGGCGGAGACTGATATGCCAAGGCGTGCGGTGGCCGATCACGCTGGTTCGGCCGTGTCTAATCGCCTCGAGGACGGCCTCGGCCGACCGCTCGTCGACGCCAACTTCGGTGACCGCCTGGCCGACCATCTCCGAGATATGAGCGTCGCTGCCGGCAGTCATCGGCAACCCACGTTCGATCGCAAAGCGTTCGGCCTGCCGGTTGGCTCGGCCGGTAAACAACCGGGAGTTGTAGACTTCGATGGCATCGGCGCTCGCCAGTTGATCCTC
Source organism: Haloferacaceae archaeon B1-Br10_E2g22 (assembly GCA_001563795.1). GTDB lineage: Archaea > Halobacteriota > Halobacteria > Halobacteriales > Haloferacaceae > Halohasta. The sequence goes on from LKML01000031.1 coordinate 19,791, forward strand.
CGAAATGTGTGGGGCGACCCCGTGGCGGGATTTCTGAAACGGGTGCGGAATAACAGCAATCCCGCCCTGTTGGTGGATTCGCTCGAGCGTCTCATCAAACGACAGGCCGGGCGGAACTCGCTCGTCGATCCCAAAGGCCAGAATGTGGCCGGCTGCACTCGAGACTTCCATGCCAACAATGCCGACAAGCCCGTGGTCAGCAGCCTGTTTGGCGGCCTCGATCGAGGCGTCAATCTCATCGTGGTCGGTGATTGCGAGCCCATCGAGTCCAACTGCGGCGGCTTGCTCGAGCAGTAACTCGACGGGATCACGGCCGTCGTGCGACAGCGCGGAGTGGGCATGAAGCTCGACCGATAACACAGTCGACTACAAAAACGGATCAGTAATAAAGCCACTCAGTCGTGGTCGGCGACTTCGGGGGCGTCCCGAAAGCTTGGAGCGATAATCGCAATCGCAGTCAGTGTTGCAATGACGCCAGCGACGCCGTAGATGACCATCAGCGGATCTCCTGTCTGGAGGCCTGCGAGGATTTCCGAGGCGATAATTGCCACACCGGCGACAGCGATGGCGATTCCCGCACCGCCCCATTTGACATACTCGTTCATGGCCTGAGCTATATGTGGTATGATCCAAAGAGCTATCGGATCGTATTCGGTTTTTATGTGTTGTATCCACGAGGTTACCCAGCTACTGCGTTCTCTGGGCGGATCTCGGCGAAACCCATCTCAGAGACAGAACGCTTAGCTACTATCGAGTTATATGAGCTAGTTGTACAATGAGTGTACTCATCACAGGCGCAAGCCGGGGAATTGGACGGTCGATCGCATTGGCCCTCGCAGACGACCACGATATCGCAGTCAACTATCGAAGCTCAAAAGACGCTGCTGAGGAGGTCGTCGAGGCTGTCAAACAGAAAGGCCGCAACGCCATTGCGGTGAAAGCTGATGTTCGCGATCCCGAGGCCGTTGAGTCGATGATTGCTACTGTTATCGAGGCGTTCGGCGAGCTTAATGCGGTTGTCAACAATGCGGGCACCGTTGAGCCAGCCCTCGCAACCGAGATCGGTGATGAACAGTGGAACCGGGTTCTCGAGACGAATCTCACAGGGGCGTTTTATGTAACGCGAACAGCTATTCCGCATCTTGAACCGGACGGAGATGTGGTATTCATCTCGAGTATCGGCGGTACTGGTGGGACAGTCGATGCCAGCTATGCAGCAAGCAAAGCAGGCCTCCATGGGCTGACTCGTTCGTTGGCACGAGAGTATGGTGACCGAGGCCTGCAAGTCAACGCCGTCGCCCCCGGCCCTGTCGAGACGGATATGAACAGCACCATCGTCGAATACCTCGAGTCGGTCGCATTCCGCGGCCATGAGAACATCGGGACACATCTGCCCGAGTACGCCTGTCAACCCGAAGACGTCGCCCATACTGTCGGGTATCTGCTGAAAAACGAGTACATCCAAGGCGAGATCGTCAACGTCAACGGTGGCATGCAGTTCCAATAATAGCGTAGTTGAGAGAATAAGACCTACTCGAGGCGGTTGCGGTTCACTCCTCGGCGTCTTCGAGCAATAATCCGAGATACGACGTCCGGATCTGCTCTCCGGCCTCGAGTCCCAACGTCGAAAGCAACTCGATTGCACCGTCGCGGACGGCTGCAACGTCGTCTTCGGTGGTCTCCTGTTCGATCTCGACAAACGATCCGAGTCCAGCGACCGAATCAAGTGTGATCGTATACCCCTCGAGTTCGTAGAACTCGCGGTCTTTTTCGACGGTGGCCGCCGGCTCGAAGCCAAGCCCTGATAGGACGCCTTCGAGGGCCGATTCGCTTTCGACGCTTGTTTCGTGTTCCTCTCGGGTTTTGGATTCGCGTTCGACAAGCGGGCCTTTGTATGTTAGTTTGGTAGCCGTCTCGCCGTCGTCGGGAACTTCACGGCGAATCCGCAGGGCTTCGTCGGTGTCGGCGAACTCCCGGTGGGGTGCACTGTAGTACGTATCGACCTGCCGGCGGCTGTCAGTGTGTTCGGCACCCATCTCTTCGAGTTTCGTTCGAACCGAATCGTGGTCGGCCCGGTGTTTGAGTTCGACTTCGTACATACTCTCATTTCAGCGACGACCACAAAAACTGCTGTGACCCGGCCGCCACGAACCGTGCTTCTTAAGAGTGCATCTCCAGTTGTTCGGAGTATGAGTGATGAACCGGCCGAGGCCGAGAGTGCCGAGGCTGATGAGTCTGAAGCTGCCGAATCGGAGACCGAACAGGGCGGATTCCAGCGTGGCGATTTCGTCAAACTCGACTACACCCTCCGAACAACCGACGACGACGATGTCGTCGATACGACGATTCTCGAGGTTGCCGAAGACGCCGGTATCGACACCGACCAACACGAGTTTTCCCCACGAACAGTCATTATCGGCGAGGGCCACGTCTTCGAGTCGGTCGATGAGTCGCTGGTCGGCAGCGAGGTTGGTGACGAGGCATCGATCACCGTCTCGCCCGCAGAGGCCTTCGGCGAGTACGACCCTGATCAGGTCAAAACAGTAAGCGCCGACAAGATCGACGAGGACGACCGCTATCCCGGTGCGAACGTTCGAATCGACAACCAGCAAGGCCACATCGAGACGATCATCGGTGGCCGCGCACGCGTCAACTTCAACCACCCACTGGCCGGCGAGGAACTCGAATACGAATACGAAGTCCTCGAGGCAGTCGAAGACGACGAAGGCAAAGCCGAAGGGCTGCTCGGAATGTACCTCCAGCATGCTCCACCAATCTGGATCGAGACCGATGAGGTCGAAGAGCAAGTTCCCGTCGACTCGGATGACGACGACGAAGACAGCGAGACTCCGGAGGAGTCTCGGGCAGACGGCGAAGCCGTCGACGCCGAACCCGAGTTCGAAACCCAGACGGTCGAAAAAGAGACACTCTACATCGAATCGACCCCACAGCTGACGATGAACCAACAGTGGATGATGTCCAAAGGCCAGATCGCCCAGGAGATCATCTCGAAGACGGCCATTGACCGACTCGTCGTCCAAGAGATCCTCGACGGTGCCGGCGGCGGCATGTTCGGTGGCATGGGCGGCATGGGTGGTCTCGGCGGCAGCGAAGAGATCGAAGAGGCACTCGAGGACGTTGATCTCGATGATGTCGAGATCGACGCCGACGAACTCGCCGAAGAAATCGAAGAATAACACTCGACGCAGAGAGCTACTGTTTTATTTTACCGCTCGAGAGTGGCCACAATGGATCTCAATGGTGCGATGGCAGATCTGACGGTTGCGGCCGCGGCCGCCGGCTGTACGATTATGGTGGCGCTCCTCTCAGAGTACGTCCTCGAGGCCGAGGCCTCGACTGTGCTGTTGCTCTCACCGCTGTGTGTCTACGTCGTATATGTGTTCGGCCGCCACCAGCTCCCAGAGAGCCTCGGCCAACCACGGTTCTGGATTGGGCTCATTGGACTGGTCGGGATGGCTGTGATCTTCCTGGTCGTCTGAACAACCCCTCTGTATTCACCTTTGACCACATATACTTATCAGCAATCCGTCTGATGCTGCGATATGCGAACCATCCAGCGATTCAAAACCGGGCTCACGCTCACCCGTGACAGCCTGAGCGTCCTCCAGAAACACCCTGATCTACTGTTGTTTCCACTTAGTAGTGGAATCGCCACGCTGCTGTTTGGAGCCGTGTTGTATCTCACTGTCTTTGTCGGTGGGATCATCGGCGGCGGCCTCGAGTATCTCACGCTGTTGGTCTTTTATTTTGTGACGACGTTTGTCGCCTCGTTTTTCACCGCCGCGTTGGTGTCGTCGGTCAGTAAGCTCCCACGCCCTGAAGGGCGTGGCATTCAGCGTGGACTCCCGTTCTAACCGCTAAGGGCGGTAGGCGAATACTCGCCATTCACGTTCAACGTCCCGCTGTTCAAGCGCACGCCTACGGGTG
>LKML01000095.1 GCA_001563795.1 Haloferacaceae archaeon B1-Br10_E2g22
ACCACTCACTGAACCCGAATTAGAACTACCCGTTTGCTCGCCGACACCCTTGGCAATGCGCTATCTCGAGATCACGATCCCCGAGGGTCGACGAACCGCCGTCTTGGACGTCCTCGAGGAGGCAGGGATCAACTACGTGATGAGCGACGAAACCAGCAGCGATCGCTTCAGTGACGTTGTCCGGTTTCCGTTGCCGAACCGCGCGGTCGAACCGATTTTGGATAAACTCGCCGAGGCCGACATCCCCGAGTCGAGAGTGATCGTCATCAATGCCGAGACGGTCATCTCCGAGGAGTTCGGAGCTGTCCGCGAGCAGTACAGCCAGGGCGGCGCGAAAGGCCAGCGTACCTCCCGACAGGTGCTCGGAGCCAAAGCCGAGGAGTTCACCCCCTCGGTGTCGATCTACGTCATCATGCTGCTAATCAGCGCAGCAGTCGCCACCGCAGGCCTGCTGGCTGACTCGCCGGCGGTCGTCGTTGGCTCGATGGTGATCGCCCCGCTCTTGGGTCCGGCGCTCGCGGCCAGCATCGGCATCGTTACCGGCGACGACCAACTCCGAGGTGAAGGCTTTCGCTATCAGGCACTCGGTGTCGGTGTCGTCATCGCAGCCTCAGTGGGTCTTGCCGCACTCGCTCGCTTGGCCGGCCTCGAGCCCGCAGGCGTTGATATCGTGTTGGTCGCCGAACTCCAAGAACGCGTCTCACCCAATCTGTTTTCGATCCTGGTCGCACTTGGTGCAGGCGTCGCCGGTATTCTGAGTCTCACTCGTGGCTTTTCGGAGGCTATCGTTGGCGTAATGATCGCTGCCGCGCTCATCCCACCGGCCGCCGCAGTCGGCATCACTGCTGCCTGGGGGATGTATGGGGCGTCACTGGGCGCGTTCGTACTCGTGGTTGTCAACCTGCTTTCGATCAACGCCGCCGCGCTAGCAACGCTGTGGGTTGCAGGCTACCGCCCCCAAGGGCTGTTTGAGGTCTCACCAACCCGCCGGTCAACGCTCACCTACGGGATGATTTTCGGCGTCAGCCTGCTGCTGCTTGCGGCTCCGCTTGCTGGTATTACCCACACCGAGTTCCAGACGACCCAACTCGAGGCCACTGCCGAAGCCGAACTCGAGGCGGTGCTTGCAGAACCGCAGTACGACACAGTAACCGAAGCCGAAATAGAGGTCGCTATGGACGATAGCTATCCGGTTCGCTCGGTCGAACGTATTGTTATCACTATTCGGGGACTCGAGGCTGGGCCGAATCCAACACTGAGCGACCGGCTGTATACAGCGATCAGCGCCGAGATTGACGGCCCGCTGCTCGTCGAAATTCAGTATGTGGTTGCCGAAGAACGTGGCGAGGGGGCCGAAGACGAAGTCGAACTCATTCCAGAGCCGGATGCTGTAGCCGTAGCGGTCGGCGCAGGTTTACTGGCCCAACAGCCGAAGCACCGCTGAAAGGCCCAACACGATAATCGAGGCGATCATCGCAAACGGCGGCACGGGGATGAAAAACAGGACGATACCGAGTACAAATCCAATCGTGCTGAGTCTGACCATACAGGTTCAACTGCGCCGAGTCATTTACCGACTGTGGCCCAGCGGTCGACAGTCCCGGTCGTCTAGAAGTCTACGTCGTGGACTTTTTCGCGTTCGTCGTCGTCCAACTCGGCGAGTTCTTCTGCAGAGAGTACCTCGAGACCACGGTTGTTGATCGCGTGTGGGTCGAGATGAATTTCCTGCATGTACTGCTTGTAGAGGCGTTCGACCGTCTCGCCGTCTTTTTGTTTGTCGGAGGCCCGATCACAGAGTTCGATCAGGTCTTCGGGGACGTCGTTTTCGTGGACGATCCAGTGGTTGATCAGATCCGAGAGTCGCCGAATGGGGCTCGTGAAGTGTCCATAAATATCGAAGTTCAGCGCGTGGTGTCCGCCAAATGGGTCGTTCATGTATTTCGCGCGTGGCATCACCTTCAGCACTGCCCGCTGAATCTTGTTGAGCGCACGACCCGGCGACTCCTCGAGGGCGGCGTTGACCGCTTTTCGTGGATCGTCCCACGAACTGCCGGGAATCGAGACGCCTTCGAGTTCCTGGATCTCACGCAGCGCGTCGTTCCACTGGTCGGGGGTTGGCTGTGGGTGAACCCGGTACATCGCTTCGACACCGCGGCCCCACATGAGTTCGTGGGTGACTGCCTTGTTGGCTTTCAGCATACACTCTTCGACGATGGTGTGTGCCCGGTCGCGTGCGGGATTCAACACGAGCGAGCCGTCTTCCTTGCGCTGTTGGTGGAGCCGCTCGGCCAACTCGAAGACTAGCGCGCACTCTTCGTGTAATGGCGCGCCTGCTTCGTCAATGCGGTTTTCGGCCTGGGTGTAGGTCATCCGCTCGTCGCTGTGGATCACCGATTTGTAGATGTCGACTTCCTCAAACGAAAGCGTCTCGCGATCAATCGTCATTTCGACAGTATGGGCCAAGCGATCCTCGTTGGGGACGAGCGAACAGACCGTCTCTGCGAGGACGGGCGGCAGCATGTGAACCGTGTAGGCAGGCAGATAGATCGTATTGCAGCGTTGGAGCGCTTCGGCCCACATCTCCGAGCCGGGATGAACGTAGTGGCTGACGTCGGCGATGTGAACCCACAGTGTGTAGTACTCATCGTTCTTGTCGATACTGATCGCATCGTCGAAATCCTGGGCATCAACCGGATCAGTCGTCCAGGTGGTCAGTTCCCGTAGATCCTGTCGGTTCTCACGTTCGGTTTCAATTTCGTCGTAGACGTTCTCGGTGCGCTTGCGGGCTTCGACGAGCACGTCGCTCGGGAAGTCATCACGGAGTTCGAACTCCTCGAAGAGGTCTTCGCGTTTGTCATCCAGTTTTTCAGCAATCGCTTCGGTGACTCGGACTGGCCCCTGGCCCTCGGCAGTTCCCGCCTGGGCCTGTTCGTCTGACATACGTTGGCTAATGAGGGTTGGATAGAAAGGCGTGTCGGGGACCGCTGGCCGGACTACTCCGAGTCGTGGTCGTCGGCTGGCGGCTCGGTGCCGACTGACTCGAGATAGCGTCGCAAAAATTCCGACTGAGAAAGGCCGGCCTCATGGATGTCCGAGAGCGTTGCTTCCAGGTTTCCTCGAGGCTGATGACACAGCTCCCGAAAACAGTCCTTACAGAAGTGTTCGAACGACTTGTTGTGTCGCTCCCAACGGTTGCCCTCCTTGTCGTACTCGCGGGCCTCCGAGCGAGGAACAGACTCACCGCAGGCCGGACAACTCACCGTCTGCCGATCCCGACTACGCCGGCCATGCCACATACTGACGTAGTCGAGACCGATCTACTTAGCGTTTGTTCCTATCGTCCGACGGACGGACGACGACACCGACGAGACAGCCAGGGCCAACGCAGAACGGTTGACTTATTCAGCGGGCGGCTGTTCGGGCGGATATGCAGGTCAAATCCAGACACCATCTCCGCAGTGATGCCATCTCTGAGCTTCAGGCGGGCCTGAACGAGAGCTTCGGCAGCGAGGTGACCGGCGACAGCTTCGAACTCGTCGAGCTAAACGATACTGCCTTTGATATCGTACTCATTGACGGCCAACAGCTTATCGCAACACTCGAGGAGGAACCGTTTTTGACCGTCCAGGGAGCCAACGTCTTCCCACCGACCAAGTCGGTCGTCACGGTCGATGCGGGCGCAGTGTCGTTCGTCTCGAACGGTGCGGATGTGATGCGACCCGGTATCGTTGAAGTCGACGAGCAGATATCGGCAGGCGATCTCGTGGCGATTGCCGAAGAGACCCATCATAAGGTGTTGGCGATCGGGAGAGCCACTGAACCGAGCGACGAGATGATTGGCGAGTCAGGCAAAGTCGTCGAGTCGATCCACTACGTCGGCGACGAGCTCTATGAGTTTTCCGTATAGCCAGTAGGATCCGTATATTCGGATCGAGTCTGTTCGTAGCCCAACAGTGCGGCTTCGTACGTTGTCGCTAGGGTTTCGATGGGTGTTTCGCTTGCATCGACTCGCAGGTCGTTGTAGAATTTTCGAAACCCGGTGTCGTCAGTCGAGACGACCCGAACCGCAGCACTGCCAACGGTGAGCGACTCGCGTTTGTCGCCGCCTGCCTCAAGGCCTGCGGCCAGTGCGTCAATGAGTCGTTTGGCTAACGGCACTGCACCGAAGGCCGCAGACTCGTAGGCCGCAACCGTTGTGTCGATAACCGCCTCGGTGGCCAACAGATTGCCAGCAACAGTACACTGGCTGCGGTCGTGATGACCAGCGAAGCCGACACACTGACTGCCACTAAAGGCGGTGCTGGTCTCACGGCCAACGCCGTGTATCTGGCGGTTCCGCCGATTATCGTCAGCGTTGAGAAGTGCTGTGACTGCATCATCTATCGCAAGCCCGTCGGCGAGATACGAAAGCGTCCGCTCGCCGAGTCGCTGGCTGGCGTGGCTCTGGACGGCGACCGCGCCGTGCTCAGAGACGAACGGACAGAGCGCACCAACGCCCGGGAGACGAGTGGTCGCCGCCACCCCAAAGCGGAACTGTCGGGTTCCCGTATCGTCCTGGTACGGCTCGCGAACGCAGAGACTCAGCGTCATACAGTGTGATTCGGTGGCGTAGACAAACCGTTTTGGAAGCCCACACAACGCGGGCAGACGTGTGTCTGACGTAAGAACTATTGGCTGACCCCCTCGCATACAGTGTATGGGTATCATGAGCAAGATTCTCGGCAGCGGTAACCACCGAAACGCCGAGGACTACGTCGAACTCGATCTGAACAACTTCGAGACCGCAGCCACCGGCGGTGCGGGCCCGGCGGTCCGAATCGCTGAAATCAACGGCCGACAGGACGTTATTCCGATCAAAGACGCCGTCTACGACGGTGATCTCGTGATTGCGGATATCACCCGACACAGCACCAAAGACCGAACCGTCGAACAGATCATCGACGAACTCCGACAGGTTGCTGATGAGGTAAACGGCGATATCGTCCAGAAGGGCGACGACCAGTTGATTATTACGCCGACGGGTATCACGGTCTCTCGCGAAAAACTCTGAGTACGAGACATGCAGTTCTCGAGGTGTAACTCAACGCTCCGCAAGCGGAGTGTTTCTGATTAGATGTCGGCCTCGAGTGACCGGTAGACGGCCCGATAGCGCCAGATTTTGCGGAGCAAATACAGCCCAAAGATCACATCGAAGATAATAATAAAGACGAAAAACGCCGCCAGTGGCGGCAGTCCACTCACCGCTGCGATTGCAAACGAGCCGACTCCAACCGTCGAGTTGTAGGTCGCATGGATCACTGCTGCGATGAGCAGTCCCTTGACGATGATTGGCCCACGGTTTTCGGGGTTGAACTTTGCGAGTCCGAGATAGTAGCCCGCAATCGCCGAGTAGATAACGTGACCCGGCCCGGCAAGTGCACGAACTGCCGTGATGTCGCCACCAGCCGCCAGTGCACTCACCCCGAGGCTCAAATCGGCTAGTTCGCCGGACTGTTGGAGGTTCTGGACAATATACAGCGAATTTTCAATAGTTGCAAAGCCAAGGCCCGCAATCGCGCCGTACACCGCGCCGTCGACCACCGAATTAAACCGGTCGTCAGTGTAGGCATACAGTCTGACCGCCATGAGTTTGACTGTCTCTTCGCCCGGCCCGACGATGAGGAAATAAAAGAGGACGAGTCCCACAGCGCCGAGTGGCTCAAAAAAGCCGCGTGCGGCCGTGTTAACGATCGCCGCAAACGTCGCAAGCAGAATCGACAACACGAACGTCGTCACTAAAAGCGACAGCGGTTCGCGGGTGGTGACATCTGACCAGTAGACGTACGCAGTAAGTCCGAGCGCCGGAATCACCGACAGCAGCGTTAGCAGCCCAACAGCAGGATCGGTCAGGGCGGTCAGTCCGCCAATTCCGACGAGAATAACCAGCGCAACGAAGACGACGATCCATTTGGCCGCCCGCGTCAAAAACCAATAGAGGGCGACTGCCGCGCCGTCAAGCGAGGTGCGTTCTTCCCAGGTCGCGACATCGTACAGGTCTCGCGAGTCGTCGGCCGCCGACTCGACTGGGTCCCGCCGGTCGCTCATAGACGTATTTCGAGGGCTGGCGACTAAGAACTCCCGCTTTGGGCGGTCAAACAGACCTTTCAAATTCACTGCGTTCGAAAGTCGCGTATGCGACTGGACACTGCCACCATCCGACAGGATGCGTACAAAACCGGAGCGACAGGCGAATGAGGGCTGTAAGATGACTGATAACGAGACTGCTGGGGCGGTTCGAATCCGTGGAATTTACACCACCGCGCTCACCCAGTTGTGCCTCCAAAACGGCTGGAGTGTTGTCGACGCCTCGAGTCCAATCAAGCGCCGCTTTGATGCCGACTTCGAGACCACAGCCCATGACATAACGATCAGCACGACTGACGACAGAACCGGAGTGGGGATTGACGGAACGCCAGCGGCTGTCGAGGCGGCGAGCGATCTTATCAGCTCTGTTGGTATCGATACGTTCGTATGGGAAGACCCAACCCCGAGCGGTGGGATTTTCGACGGCCAGGTCACCGAGACACTCGGCAGCGGTGCGGTCGTCGATCTCGGCAAGCGAGAGGGTTTTCTCCCGTTTCGAGTCGTCGAAGGGCGTCTCGAGGACGGCGATATGGTTCGTATACAGGTTCGAGAGGCCGCCGCACCGTGGGTCAGCGACCGCCCACTCTTGGGGACGGACCTTGAGGTCGGTGGGAGGCTTCTCACACTCCGTCCGGGGTCGGGCGAGCAAACCGTCGACAGTCGCGATGAGGCCGCAGCCCGCGAGTTGCTTGGGATGCTCGAGTTACTGGAGATCAAAGCGCCCGAGGGCTGGCGAATCCGCTGGCAGCACGCCGCCACTGAGGCGTCGATGGACGACCTCCAGGCCGCCCTCGAACGCGCCGCCGAGAGGGTTGATACGTTGTCGGCCGAGTTGGGCGGCGAAGCAAAAGGTGGAATTACGGCCGCCGGTGACAGCCCCGGCCTGCTGGCTGCTCGGTCAGCCAGCACATGGGCGTGGTTTGGCCGTAGCTCACGGTTCGAACTCGATGCGATACGCCGCGAGGTGACGACAACGATGACAGGCCACCACCGAATCAAAGCCGGCTCGGCTGAGGCCAGCGCGGGCGTCGACTTCGTCGAAGCACTCTGTGAGCCGGCGGACGAGGAGTTTCCGTTCGAGACCGTCGCGGATGTCTTTGGGCCGACCGAGGGTGAATCGGTCGAAATCGGCCACGGCAAGCCAGCCGGCCACTATATCTCACTCGGTTCGGGAACAGTCACTGACCGCGACGATGAGTCTGTGAGGCTACGCAGAACGCTCTCGGGCGGCGGCAGCTACGACGGACTGGGTGTGCCCCGCGAGGCGGGCGATACGGCGACGACTACGTTTCGAGAGGGCCGGTGGTGGTATCCGACAGTCTACCGCGACAGTGATGGGTCGGTCAAAGGAACATATGTTAATATTTGTACACCGCTTGAGTGTTTCCCCGAGACTGTTCGGTACGTTGATCTCCATGTCGACGTGCTCAAACACGCAGACGGACGGATCGAACGGGTCGACGATGAGGAACTCGCCGCGGCCGTCGAGACGGGGTATATATCCAAGCGGCTGGCACAAAAGGCACGGTCGGTTGCCTCGGCATTGGAAAACGCATTATGATAATATAATTACAAAATAACCTTTCAACGGCTAGGATGTAACCCAACTATTTATTTATGATGAATTCAAACAGAGAAAATATCGCAATCAGGTGATGCGGTAACTGATCCAACATGCGACAAAAACAACAGGCAACTGGCCACGACAGGATGAGTATCAGATATGAGATAAATGCAGTCAGTCGCAAAAGCCGTTCGCCATCGTGGCTGTGTGGTGAGATCAATGTTTGAGACACTGCTTGCGTTGACGCCGCTGTTGATTGTCGCGCTGTTGCTTGTCGGCCTACTGTGGTCGGCAACGCGTGTGATGCCGATTGCATGGTTTGCGGCCGCCGTGATCGCGTTTGCGGTCTGGGGGATGCCGATCGAATACGTTGCTGCAGCCAGCCTGACAGGGGTGATGGCGGCCATCGAGATTCTCTGGATTGTCTTCGGCGCGCTCGTTCTATTATATACCTTGATGCGTTCGGGTGCGGTCGACCGAATCAACACCGGCTTTGCAACAATCAGTGACGACCGCCGTGTGCAGGTCATCCTGCTTGGGTTCTTTTTGGCGACGTTCATGGAGGGCGTTGCCGGATTCGGCACACCCGCTGCCGTTGTGGCTCCGCTGTTGCTCGCACTCGGGTTCCCCGCGCTGGCGGCGGTGATTGCTGCGCTGATCGGTCACGCGATTGCGACGGTCTTCGGGGCAGTCGGGACACCGATTATCGTCGGGTATCAAACGCCGTTGGGTGCGGTCGAAGAACAGATCGCCGACGGCACCGGAATGACTGTCGCACAGTACTCGGCTGAGGCTGGCGTGTATGCTGCGCTGTTCAACGGGCTATTGGGCATTCTGATGCCGCTTGTGGCTGTCGGGATGGTCGTCTACTTCTTCGGTGAAGAACGGACGCTCAAACCCGTAATGAGTGTGGTTCCGCTGGCAATCGTCTCCGGTGTCGTCTTTGCGATTCCGTACGTGGCAACAGCGTTTATTGTCGGTCCTGAGTTGCCGTCGCTGTTCGCGGCGATGATCGGCGGTGCCGTGGTCGTCGGCCTGCTCAAAGCGGGCTACCTCGAACCAAAAGACGAATGGGAGTTCCCACCACGTGATGAGTGGCCCGACCACTGGGTTGGCTCGATTGAACCCG
>LKML01000096.1 GCA_001563795.1 Haloferacaceae archaeon B1-Br10_E2g22
GACGTGCTGTTCACGTTCTATGCGCCAAAACAGGCCCATCCGCTGTTCTATGGTGGCCTCTCGGTGTTCCTGATCGGCACCTGGATGGCCGGCGCTGACTGGTTCCGCGCGTACTTCGCTTGGAGAACTGAGAACCCTGACGAACGGATTCCGCTCCAGACGTTTATGGCACTGATTACAATGCTGATGTGGTATATCGCCTCTATCGGCATCACCATCGCCGTCGTCGGCTTCCTGTTGCCGTGGTCGCTGGGACTGTTCAACGACATCAACGCGCTGCTGACCCGGACGCTGTTTTGGTTCTGGGGCCACCCAGTCGTCTACTTCTGGCTGATGCCGGCCTACATGCTGTGGTACACCGTGTTGCCGACGATCTCGGGCGGTCGACTGTTCAGCGACCCACTCGGCCGTGTGGTGTTTATTCTGTTCCTCATGCTGTCGACGCCGGTCGGCATCCACCACCAGTATCTCGATCCCGGCATCTCGGAAGGGTTCAAAGCGATTGCGATGACCAACACCATCTTCCTGCTGTTGCCCAGCCTGCTGACGGCCTTTACGGTGGTCGCCAGCATGGAACACGGTGCCCGACAGCGCGGCGGCACCGGCCTCTTTGGCTGGCTCCGCGCGCTGCCGTGGCGAGATCCAGCCTTTACCGGCATGACGCTCGCGGGACTGATGTTTGCCGCGGGCGGCTTCAGCGGGATGGTCAACGCCGGACTCAACATCAACTATCTGGTTCACAACACGCTGTGGGTCCCCGGCCACTTCCATCTCACCGTCGGTACCGCGGTCGCGTTGACGTTCATGGCCGGCACCTACTGGCTGTGGCCACAGCTCACCAACCGTCGACTCTACAGCCGACCCATCGCGCTTGCACAGGTCATTCTCTGGTTCGTCGGCATGGCGCTGATGTCGAACGCGATGCACGTCGCCGGCCTCTTTGGAGTGCCACGGCGGACGGCCGAACCCCAGTACGAGGGCTTTGATTTCACTGCCACCTTCGGCTCGATGGCGGAGTTCGACATCCAGTTGGCGCTCGGTGGGACGCTGTTGACGATTTCGACGCTCATGTTCGTTTTCAACATCGCACTCACCAGCGGCGAACCGAAAGTAAGTGGGCTCGGTAAACCACTCTCCGAGCCGCTTTCGGGCCCCGAGGACTCGCCGCTGATCCTCGATAACCTCAAACTCTGGATCGGCATCGCGCTCGTGTTGGTCGTGTTGGCCTACACGCTGCCGCTGGCGAGCATCATCGAGCGCGGCGGCGTCTTCGGACCCGGCGTCGACCCCGTCCCGATGGTTGTCGAACCACTCGTCGGCTACATTGAGGTCGCAGCCGGTGAGTCGACGCTCGGTCGGCTCGCAAGTGGGCTGGGAGGGCTGCTCGGATGAGCAACACCACACAGGGCGGCATCCTGCTCGGGAGCGCGGTGCTGTTCGTCATCATCTGGGAGATCCGGAGCGCCCTCGGTGTGATGGCCGGCATCGACACCCATCCCGTCATCTACGGAGCGGCAACGCTCATCTTCGTGATTCTGGTCGCGATCGGCCTCAATCTCGGGCTGATTCGCTTCGGTGACACAGCCGACGACACCAGCTAATGGCTCTCCACCGTCGACTGTCGCCGCTGGAGTATGCCGTCGGCAGTGGCGTGATCGTCGTCGCCGTGTTTGCGGCCGCCACTGCCAGCTACCTGTCGGTCCAACAGCCGATACTGACAGATAGTCGCGTGCTGGTGTATCCAATCGTCTGGTCGACCGCTGGCGTCGTCGCGGCGGTCTGGGTGGGTCGAACCGTTCGGGTCCGGCCCCGCCCGTGGCTCGGCGTGGCCGTCGGCGTCGGCTACACGCTCGCGTTGTGCTGGTTGAGCGGGATCGTCGGAGCCACAACCGGAACCCAAACAAGCCAACTGGTGTTGAGTCTGCCCGGCTGGGGACCGATTTTCCTGTACGACAACGGGCTGGTGAGTCTCTCGATTGTCCCGTTTAAGCTGGTTGCCTACCTGAGTTTGGGCTACATCGTCGCCATCCTTGTTTCGGCGGCGGGCTCCGCACGGACTGCCGTTCTCGGGCTGGCCTCCTGTGTGAGCTGTGCTGCCCCGCTGTTGCTGGCGGTCGCCGGGCTGTTCGGCGGCACGCAGGCGACCGCAATGGTGGCTTCGACGGGCTACGATCTGGCAACGATCGTGCTGGTGGCCACGTTCGGCCTGCTCGTTCGTGCGGCACAGAAAACGACTGCAGCTTGCGAAATTCCGAACGCGGAGGGCCAATGAACCGCCGTCGACTGCTTGCCGGACTCACGGGCGTTGGCGTCGTCGGAGTCGGCTGGGGCGTCTCGTCGGATGCGTTGTCGACGGACGCACTGTCGACGGGCCAAGCGTCCGACGCCGACACCGTCGACGAGCGCGTTGAGACGGTCGACGCACCTGGTAGCACGAGCGGCGAACAGCCGATTCCGGCCGACGGGCCGCTCCTCATTGATTTCATGTCGGTGACCTGTTCGGTCTGTAGCGACTCGATGCCGGCGTTGGTCGAGACGTACGAGCAGTACGGTGAGTCGGTCTCGTTTCTGTCCGTGTCGACTGATGCGGTCGGCTTTTCGGTCGACGAATCGACGCTGGCCGACTGGTGGGCCGACCACGATGGCCAGTGGTCGCTTGGCGTCGACCCCCAACTTGCGGTGACGCAAACGATGGCCGTGAGCGCGGTGCCGACGACCGTGCTGGTCGACGAACGGGGGCAGCTGGTCGACCGGCTACGCGGCGAGAAAACAACGGCGGAGCTTGCAGCGATGATCGAACCCGTCGACGGCGTGTAGCGAACACCAACAGACCGTATCGAGGCAAAGCAGAACGACGCAGCGAGAGATATCCGTGAGTCAGTCGATCGAACAGCCCAATAGAGGGCATATCTGTTGCATGTCGACTTATAATACAGCACTACGCCCCACAGCTAAAGGACGGAGCGAGTCGACGGGCCGAACCGACGGTCAGTTGTCGGCAGCGTCCTCAAAAAGCGAGTCGACAGTCCGCAGAAAGCGGTCGACGAGGCGGTCAGGCAGCGACGGCGAGACCGTCTCGAACAGCTCGGCCGTCCGATCTGGGTGGGCGAGTCGCAGCGTCATTGGCCGCTCTGTGGATTTGACGAGCACGTCCGCCGCCGTGAGGTTCGAGACGTGCCAGGCGACCGTACTCCGGGCAATATCGAGATCGTCTGCGAGCCGTGACGGCTGAACCGATCCGTCGGCGTGGACGCGAACGATGATTTCTCTGGCCATCTCGCGGCGGAGATACGCGAGTGTGCGTCGCTCCCACGGGTCGAACTCAAGGTCGAAGTAGTGGGCGCGTCCGGAGACGCGTTCGACGTCGAGTTCACCGTCATCGACCAGCCGTTTGAGGTGGTACTGAACCTGCCCAGTTGCGAGGTCGAGATCACGTTTGATCTGGTTGAAATGGACGCCCGGCGTTGCGTTGACATGGTTTCGCACCCGCGATCTGGTTGTCGACATGCGTGTGTATTGACGCCTACTTGTCTCGCAGCCAAAAGGCGCGCGGCGGTTCTCACTGCGTGGGACCGGCCGAACGGTATTTGTACCATAACAGTATCAATACTCCATCGCGTATGTGAGTGCAGTGCTGTCTGTACTATCGAGTTGGGGTGTTACGGGATCGCCCCTCCTCCTGGCGGTGATCGCGATCGCCGGAATCGGAACGGGCGTGCTGTTTGCGGTGAGTCTCGTTGCCTACAGCCGTCGACGCAACCGCCAGTTTCTCCTTATCAGTGTCGCGGTCGGCGCGCTGCTCGCCCGGTCGATTATCGGTGCGGGGACCGTCCTCGGCTACGTCCCAATGGCAGTTCACCACTTTGTCGAACACAGTCTGGACTTCGTAATCGCGGCCGTCGTCCTCTATGCGGTGTACGCCCACGCGCCGGGAACGCTGTCGACCGAGCGCTGAAACGAGTGTATTTGATCGAGCACCCGAAAACAGCCACACAAATCAATGACTCCACCCGAAACGTTTCACTGCGAGACCTGCGACCGGACAGTCGACTACGACGAGGCCATCCGGCGAGAGACGATGGGTGATCTCGACCCGAACAAGTGGCAGCTATTTTGTTGTGACCGCTGTGGCAACCGACTGGCGACCGTCTTTGTCGGAAGCGAGTGACAGCCCCGCCGGCCGCACACCAACCCGCTACCACTGTCGACGCCCGAGCAGACCAACCGCCAGCGTCAGCGAGCCAACGAGCCAGCCCAGGAGTCCGAGCAGGCTCCAACGCGCCGCCGCATAGCCGCTGTCGACGCCAGAGGCAACCCCGACGACCGTCTCGAAGACCAGCCCCCGGTACGCGCTGTTGGGCACCGTCGCCAGCGCGCCGAACACCGACTCGGAGGCCAGCCACTCCTCGCTCAACCCGAGGATAAGAAGGGCGTCACCGCCAGCGACGACCAGCACGACGCCACCGGCAGCCAACGCGAGTGCGGTCCGGGTCGACCGTGCGACCACCGAGCCCAACACGACAAGCCCCAGCATCGCCAGCCCGTAGCCCACCGTCAACACGATGAACCGACCGAACAGGACGGGTGAGTCAACGCCAGTGTGGGTCGCATAAATGCCGGTATCGGGGCTCGCCGAGACCGCAATCAAGACCCCCGCAATGACCAAGCCGCCGACCAGCATCGTCGACAGCGCGATGGCGCGGCCGACGTAGATGGCGGCCACATACACCCAGGCGGGGACGTCGTAGCTGTCGAGGACCGCCAACTCGCCGCGTTCGAGATCGGCGACGACGCTCCGGTAGCCGACGGCGATGGCGACCGCGGGGACGAGCAGTTCGAGCGGCAACAGTAGGTCGACGACGGCAGGCAGATACCCCGATTCGCCGCCACCACCGGTGGCGACAAGTGCGACGACCAGTGCCCAGAGGCCGAGGGCAACCAGCAGATACACCCGCGTGCGGACGACCGTCCGGAGTTCGCGGACGAGCAGGGCCCGAAACTGTGTGCGCGCCGAACTCATTGGTTTCCCCCGTGAACCACGGCGTCGTAGACGTCCCACAGCGACTCGGTTTCCGTTTCAGCCATTAGCTCGCGTGGGCTGCCACGCGCGGCAATCACCCCGTCGTGGACGACTAGCACGCGATCCGCAAACCGCTCGACAAGGCCCAGATCGTGGGAACTCACGACGATGGCCGTCCCCGCGGCCGCGCGCTCAGAGAGGATCTCGAAGGCCCGCGTCGACATACTCGGATCGAGTCCGCTTGCGGGTTCGTCGAAGACGACGACCGGCGGCTCGCCGACCAGCGACTGGGCGATCCCAAGCAGTCGACGCATCCCGCCGGAGAGGGCGTCGACCGGCCGGGCGGCGGCATCGGCGAGGCCAACGCGGTCGAGGGCAGCGTGGGTGTCGACCTCGCGGCCAAGCAGCGCGCCGTAGAATGCGAGCGTTTCAGCGGCAGTAAACTGCGGGCGAAACGATGGCTGCTGTGGCAGATAGCCAATCGGTCGGTCGACGGCGGGGCCGGTGTACGCGACACTCCCCTCGGAGGGGGTGAGTTGGCCCAGCAGAATCCGCAGCAGCGTAGTTTTGCCCGTGCCGTTGGGGCCGACGACGGCGGTCACCGCGCCGGACGGAATCTCGACGTCGACCGACTGGAGCACCGACAGCTCGCCGTATCGGTGCGTAATCCCGGTTGCGGTGAGCATCGACTCGCCCGCTGGCGTCCGTTCGGCTGGCTGGCGTGATTCTGTGGGTGTCGTGGTCTCAGTCATGGTGTGGCTGTCGTATTCGTCGCTGGCGGTGCGGCGTCGACTCCCTCCTCGACGACGCGCTCGGCGAGCGCGTAGCGGTCGGGGTTCTGTGGGGTTGGCTGTGGATACGGGTCGATGATGTTGCCCGAGCGGAGCCCGGGGGTCGAGCCCTGCAGCGCGCGCAGCCCCCGGTTAACGGGGGATTCGGCGACCGTGTAGTGGGCCGTCGAGCGATGAAGCTGGCCGTCGACGACATCAGTCGGCAGGTAGGCGCGTGGCTCGGTGCGGTCGGTGCCGTACGCGCCCTGCCAGTAGTTGCCCTGCTGGCCGTCAGCCCACACTCTCAGTGGCCCCGCGCTGGCACCCGCGTGATTGTCGTTGTCGACGAAATCGTTGCTGTGGACGCTGCTGGTCGCCAGCACCGAGCCGGTTCGCATCCCATTGGTGTTGGTGGCGACGACGTTGTGTTCGTACAGCGACGACACCGCGGTCGTCGTGATGCCGACCCGGTTGTCGACCGCGATGTTGCGGGCGATATACGAGTGCGAGCCGGCGGTCGAAATCCCATTTGAACTGTTGGAGACGACGTTGTCGACCACGGCATTGCGGGCCGGCGAGGTCATGATCGTGATGCCGCTGAACTCGTGGTCGGCGAATCGGTTGTTCTCGATGAGCGTATCCGAGGTGTGCATCAGATGGATGCCGTAGCGACCATCCCGAAACTCGTTGTTTCGGATGACGGTTTCGCCCGACCGATGGAGGTAGACGCCGTCGCGGCCCGCCGTGAATTCGGAGTCTTCGATCACGGCCGACGAGCGCATCGTCATCACGCCCATAAAGCCGTCCCGCCAGTCGTCGGTCCCCCCAACAGTCAGGTTCGTCACCACCGCATCGGGGCTGTCGCGTAACAGCACGCCGTTTGCTTCAGTGTGAGGAATGGTTACATCCGTCACGTAGACGCCCGGGGCGTCGACCGCGGCAATGCCGGCATCGCCGTGGCCGTAGCCCAGCTCGATGTTGGCGTCCCACTCGTCGTCGGTGACGGCGTCAGGATCGCGACTCTCGTTGCCGATTCCCTCGACAGTCAGCCCCTCGATGGCGACATCGTCGGCGTTGACGCGAACGGCCGAGCCCTCGCCGTCGCCCACGACAGTCGCCTCGTGGCCACGCAGCGTCACCGAGCTGTTGATGTCGACGGGGCCGTCGTACGTGCCCGGTGCCAAGACGACTGTCGACCCGTCGGGCGCGCTGTCGAGTGCGGCCTGCAGATCGTCGTCGGGTGTGAGTTCCCGCGAGACGTCCCGATCCAGCAGTGTCTCGGCCGCGTCGACGCGCTGGTCGGCATCGGCCTGTTGGGTGTCGACCTGCTGGCGAACAACCGCGGCATCGTCGACTTCAAATGATTGCTCGCGGAGGTCGTCCCAGCCCATCACTGTCCCGCCGTGTTCGTCGGCAAAGTCGGCTGCTGCCCGCTGGTCAGCGAACGGCACCGCCACCGGCCCCGCGGGGGTTTCGGCCGCGCTGTCGACGACGTAGTGGGCGTGCTCGGCGCGCTCCCAGTCGGGCCACCGGTCGGTCTCGATCCGGCCGTCGTCGAGTGCGATTTCGGTGTCGTCGTACGTCGTCACATACGTCACCAGCGGGTAGCCGAACTGCTGTTGGCGTGCCGGATCGTCGATGGCGTCGACGGCGGTTTCGATGCCGTAGTAGCCGATGACGTACTGATACTGCGAGTAAAACACCTGCGCGCGCGGCACTGAAGCCTCCGAGTCGATGGCCGCGCTGTCTTCCGAGGCGAACCCAATACTGCGGGTATCCTCGAACGCCACCGGCTCGGGGACGGTGGCATCGACGTCGACGACAAAGAGGCCGGCAGCAACCAGCAGACAGCCGATCAGCACGCCAACCGCGAGGCGTTCGCGTTGAGACCGACTTCTGCCGGGAAACTCCATACGCCACCCTGTACGAGCGGTGCGGCTTTACGCTCTCTGGTACGTTCGTCAACGCCGAGCGGGCCGAAACCAACACGCTTAGAGGGACAAGAGAGTATTGTACACAACGGACAAAAGCACTCAGATGCTCACCGAACTCTCGATGGCCGTCGGCGCGGGCGTGGCGACGTTTTTCTCGCCGTGTGCGTACGCGCTGTTGCCGGGCTACGTCGGCGTCTACCTGGGCGACGGCGAGGGGACGCTGCGCAGCGACGGGCTGCGTGGGCTGGCCGCCGCGGCGGGTGTGCTGGCCGTCTTCGCGGTCACCGTCGGGGCTGTCGCGCTCATCGGTGAGGCCGTCCAGCCGTGGATTGGGCGTATCGAGCCGCTGACGGGGCTCGCGCTCGTCGCCTTCGGCGTGCTGTTGGTCGGCGGGTCGACGTTCGGCTGGCAGCTTCCGTTGCCCGACCAGCGGCCCGGCGTGGTCGGCTTCGGGATCTTTGGCGCGGTGTACGCGGTCGCCGCGGTGGGCTGTGTCGCGCCGCTGTTTTTCGGGCTGACGCTCGGCGCGATCCAGGCCGGCCCGGCCCAGGCGGCTCTCGTGTTGAGTACGTACGGCGGGACGATTGCAGCACTCCTGTTGGCTGTCACCGTCGCTATCGGTGTCGGCTACGAGATTGCGGAGCTCAAACTCGCACGGCTCTCGGTCGTCGGCCAGAAGCTCGGTGGCGTCGTATTGATCGCCGCGGGAATCGTCCAGCTCGGATTGACGCTCTAACAGACGCCTACGATCTAATCGAGTCGACCAGCTCGCGGTCGACGTCGGTTGCTGCACGGACGTCGCCGCGGTACTCGTCGGCGAACGCGTCGGCGTCGGCGGCGTCACTGAAGGGGATGAGCTCCGGCCCCATCGCCCCGAAAACGTCGCTGCCGGCGACGACCGAAAGAGCGGACTCCTCGCGGTAGCCGGCAGCCGCAAGGTGGGCTGAAATCGAGGGCTCGTCGCCGTCGTCGACTGAGTAGTCGACCTGGCTGTAATCGGTGAGATACGTCACAATCGGGTCGTGGTCGGCTTCGTGGTCGAACCGGTAGCTGTAGGTGCAGGTCACACTGCAGAACCAGGCC
>LKML01000097.1 GCA_001563795.1 Haloferacaceae archaeon B1-Br10_E2g22
AGGGATCTTATATTCTGATCTGCCACCACAACTCAACAGCAAACAAAGTATTATCGTCTCTAATACCACTATAATTTTGAACGTGTGCAATCAAATCAGACGATATTACTTCAGCATCGTTTAGAATTTGTCGGCAGCACTACAACAGATCTATAGCGTTCACACTCGAGCAACTCACTGGACTGCGAGTCAGTCTGCTCCCAACTGAGATAGAATCCCAATCTCAGCGGACTGTCAGCGGCATCTGTTTTTTTCAGCACAACCACCGACAGTGGCAAAATACTCTAAATTCTGATATACTTAGTGGACGTTTTCAGATCGAACACGCTCGAGACGCTTCATCAACTGCTCGACGCGCTGTGTCGAGACCGGATTCGTCGTCTGGCCGTCGTTTTCAGAGCGGTGCCGACAATCGCACCGTCAGCAGCAGCCAACAGTTCGTCGGCGGACTCAGCGGCCATCCCGCTGCCGACAAACACTTGTGTTGCGTATTTCCCGGCTGTACGTGCGGCGAGAGCTTTATCAAGGGATTCAGTGTCGACTCGCTGACCAGTCGCCTCACCGCAGAGGATTACCCCGTCGGCGTGGCCGCGGTCGACACACTCGCCGTACTCGGTACTTATTGACCGTACGCTGCCGATTTGAGCGGCATGTTTAAGATCTAACTCAGCCAGGATTCTGACATCGACGCCAAACTGCTCGCGAAGCCGTCCTGTCTCGTGGGCCTGGCCCTCGAGGAGATCCTGATCAGTCGCCTTCAGGCCTGCATGAACGCTCACGCGGATGTAGTCGGCTTCAACGGCTGCAGCGACCGACAGCACCACCGCAGCATCGTTTCGGAGTACAGTAACGCCGATGGGAGACTCGAGGCGTCCTTGATGGCAGTTCCAACCCGTGTCATCGCCGCAACTGTGTGTTTCGGCACGTCGTCGATATAAAAGGGACTGTCACCGTAGTTTTCGATCATGAGTCCGTCGACACCGCCTGCGGCCAGCAGTTCGGTGTCTCTGCGTGCGGCCGCACAGATGGACGCCAGATTCCCTGTTGTCCCCGGAGCACCGGGCAACGGTTCGAGATGCACCATCCCGATAATCGGTTTTGAAGTGCCGAAAAGCGACAAACAATCCATTGTATGTGGCCTGGGCGACTGTTGATTTTAGTTCTTGGATGCACTCTGTGTGCTCTGGATACTGAATTTCTAGCACTACGGGCGGCGGATCTGGATCAAATAAACTGTATGTTGCTATATAATATATTTTTAGTCGCCACTGTCTTAACCGCGAGAGATACAGCCTACAGAACACCTTACAGGCCGTAAGCCGATGTATGAGTATGGACGTTTCACTCGACGGTCAGACAGCAATCGTGACAGGTGCGAGCAGGGGTATCGGTGCCGAAACAGCCAGACAGCTCGCGGCTGGCGGGGCGAATGTCGTTCTTGCGGCTCGGAGTGCGGATCGACTCGAGGCTGTCGCAGCCGAACTCTCAACATACCGCATCGAGACGCTCGTCGTACCGACGGATCTCCGAGAAGAGTCTGCAGTCAACGAACTGATCGAAAGCACAGTCGAAGCGTTCGGTGGATTCGACATTCTGATCAACAACGCCGGCCTCTCGCGTGGCAGTGCGGTCGCCGACCTCTCGACTGAGGAGTACGAAACAATCCAAGAGACGAACGTCGACGGCGTCTTCTTTGCGACACGGGCGGCCATCCCATACGTTCGTGAACGCGAGGGTCATCTCGTCTTTCTCGGGAGCTTTGCCGGACAGTATCCTCGGTCGTTCAACCCTGTGTATGCGGCCTCGAAATGGTGGACTCGAGGCTTTGCCAAAAGCGTGGCCGCTCAGGTCGGCGGCTCGGGTGTCGGCGTGACTGTGATCAACCCCGCAGAAGTTCGCTCGGAGTTCAAAGCGACCGACGGCAGAACGTTTCGAGCGGTTTTCGAAGAAGGCCAAGCCAGCGAGCCGCACGAAATCGCCGAGACAATCGTCTTTGCAGTCTCACGCGACCGATCGTCGCTCAGCGAGATCGACATCAATCGTCGGGATAAGTTCGCCACCGACTTTTGAAGTTACTCGTCTTGGTCTGACTCGAGGACGTGATGGGGCCCAAGCGGACCGTGCGTTGGACAGACGCCGGCAATTGGTGTCGCATTCAGACAGCAGGCTCGCTGTTGGCTGGCGATGATACTCGGCATAAGTGTCTGCCCACAGCGTTGACAGTACTGGTCGTCAGTGTTGGCCACAGCCGAAGATGGTGTTGTGTGTATAACGTTATTTCGGCCGGCTTTCGTCTGTCGACCAGTCTCGAGAAACGGGCGTTTCGCTGGCGTTGATCTGCGAAAGCAGCCAGTCGCTGGCTGCATCCAAGACAGAGTCCGCAGAGGCAGTGAGTTTCAGCCGGTTGTGGTCGGCCTCGCGGTCAGGATAACAGCCAACGGTTACCGCAAAGCGATCCATCGTCGCCTCGAGCGCCGGAATGATGTTGGCTTCAGGTTCGACTGTATAGAGGAATCTGGACGTTCTATCGCCGGAAAACTCCTCGGCGACAGCCGAAAACATCGCTTTGAGTTCGCCCGGTATCCCTGGGAGGACATAAACGTTTTCGACCACACAGCCGGGCGCAAGGCCTGTTTCGTTCAACAGCGGTCGGCTCCCGGCCGGGATTGCGGCTTCGGCCTCACGGTTGAGTGCCAACTCACGGTCTGGCATGCGGGCTTCGAGTTCTGCCAGTCGCTGGTCGACCGACTGGCGTGTCAGTTCGGTAGCCTGCAACTGTCGACCGAAGGCGGCGGCGACCGCTTGCATCGTTAGGTCGTCGGGTGTTCCGCCAATCCCACCGGTGACGATCAGTCGGTCGAACTCGGTGCTGTACTGTTCGACGTGCGTTGTGATTTCGTCTTTCTCATCAGCCACCGAGAGAATTCGGGCTACTCTTACGCCGCGATCAGAGAGTTGTCCGGCCAGCCAGTTGGCGTTCGTGTTGACTGTATCGCCAGACAACAGTTCATCGCCGACAGTCAGCAGTGCGGCCTCCATTAGTTCGTAGTTGACGGGAAAACGAATAGCGCTTCTGTCTTGCCTTAGACAAACGGCTGGTCGTCCGGCTGTTGTGTTTCGAGAGACGACAGTGCAGTTGCAACGTGAGCAGCCAGAAGCTCTACAAGATCGAGAGTCTCGTCGTCGGGTGTTTCGAGCTCATAAAACACCGCGAACAACACCGCAGTCTGCTCGCCGGCCGGGATCCGAATCGCGAGTGTCGAACCTGGTTCTCCGTTGCGAAGTTCATCGAACCCCTTGCTTTCGGTGACTGCCGAAAGCGATTCGTGGTCGGCCATCCCTGCGGCTGCCCGCTCGAGCGTCGCTGAGTCGACTTCCGAGAGTGTCGAACTCACTGACTCGAATTGTGTATCACCAATGACGAACATCGCACCGTCGCCGCCCAGGACGAACTCGAGGACTTCGATACACAGTGAGCCGACCGACTCGATATCAGCCGACTGGTTGAGCACTTTGCCGTACTGGTTCATTCCCTCGAGTTTGGTGGCGAATGCCTCAACAGTCGCCAGCGTCCGGCGATTTTTGGCGTCGTACAACCCGATCAGCAGGCCGGCGAGCCCCCCGGCACTGCCGGCGTCGATAGCACCCAACAACAGCGTCACTCCGGGCTGCTGGGCCGTTCCGGTAATAAGAACGAAGACGGCAACAAAACTAAGCGCGCTGCCGAGGCCCCACGAAACAATGAGTGTTGCATACGTCTCATATCGCGAATCGCGGGCGATCGTCAGTCCCGTATAGCAGATGGCAACCGCAACGAGCACGAACGGCAGCGTGTTGAATGCGAGTGTGACCGACGAGCCTGGAAGTTGGGTCAACTGCAACAGTTGGATAACGGCAAGTAGCAGTCCCGAGATCAGTAGCCCGCCGCCGATAACCGGTCTGTACGCCATTAACCCACAGTCTGTCGGAACAGAACATAAAACTCGGTGCTCACGTTTGTGATGCGGTGGCTGCGTTGAGGATATGCATCTCGAGGGCCACTGTTCGGTATGGATCGAAACGTCGGCCCGTTCGACGCTCGCGTCCGCGTTGCCGCCGGGATACTGCTGGCTACATTCGTCGTTGGATCAACACTCGGATACACAACGATTCCGCTTGTCAGCGACCTCGGTGCGGCGATTATCGCGGTAGTGTTTATCATCGAGGGCACAACTCGTCGTTGTTTGTTGTATCGTGCACTCGGAGTTGACCGCTGTCCGGTCGAATAACCCGACCGTCAGACTCCTGTTTGCTGGGCGCGAGTGACAGATATGGACGTTCCCCTGTATGCGTCGCTGGAAGGACAAGTTGTACTCATCACGGGTGCAACGCGCGGCATTGGCAAGCGAATCGCCGACGGGCTTGTCGAACATGGCGCGACCGTCTATGCAGGCGCACGCGAGACGAGTGATATTACAGCCACCGATCGGCGGGCTATCGAACTCGATGTCACCGACGCCGACCAGCGAGCCGCAGCACTCGAGCGAATTCACCGAGAGACAGGCCGACTCGATGTGCTACTCAACAACGCCGGCATTATGGACTCTCGTGAGCCACTTGATGAGATGCCCACCGAGCGTATCGAACAGACGCTCTCGACGAATCTCCATGGGCCAATCCATCTCACGAAACAGGCTCTCGAGCTTTTGACCGCCCGGCCAGGTGGCCGCGTGGTCAACATCTCTTCAGGACTCGGTGCGATCACCGAACCACAGTCGGGTGGGATGCCAGCCTACCGCATCTCGAAGACGGGACTCAACGGGCTGACCCGATATCTCGACGGAGAGTACGAGGAGTTGGTGGCTAACTCGGTGTGTCCGGGCTACGTTCAGACGGATATGACCGACGGCACTGCGCCCCGAAAGCCACAGAAAGGAGCCGAAACCCCTATCTGGCTCGCACGCTTCAAACCCGAAGCTCCCAGCGGCGGGTTTTGGCGTGACCGCGAACCCAAGCCGTGGTAGGGCGTCTCGAAAGAATCAGGTTCCCCGACGACCAATCACTCTTGTGAGTAGTCCACAGCCGGTGCTTGTGTACGACGGCCGGAAAGCCGCCTTCAGACGTGCTGTTGACGTGTTAACGTATGGGATGGACGACCTGATCGCCATCCCCTGGGAATCCGAGCCCATCCAGGCGTTCTTGGAAGCACAGTTCGGCGGCCGACCGTTCGTTTTCGTTCTCATAGAGGGTGATGCTGTCCACGCCGGCGAGACAGCCGTCAGGCGTGCGATGGATGCCCGCGGAATCGCCTCACCGCTTGCTCGAGGCGTTGAGTCGCTGTATCCCAAAATTGCCGATCCATTCGGCCGGGTTGTCCACGGCGAGGCACCGGCAGACATCCACGGCACGTTTCGGCTTGAGCCGGATGCCCAACCGTACATTGACGACATTAGAGCGGGCGACAACCGTCGGCAGCCCTAACTGTCTATCCGAGCCGTCAACGCTACGTTCGTTGGCCGTCGAGTTCAGCTAACGCCTCACTAACAGCGGTTTCGATTGCGGTTTGTTCGATTGGCACCACAGTCTGGAGATTCATCGTCTCATCGACGACTACCGGGTTGCGCATGCCTTCGGCTAACGCTTGGGCGATTTCGAACTGTACTTCAGTTGTCAATCGGAGCCAGTACGACGAGAGCGTCGGTGTCAGTACTGGCACCGGGACGATTTTGACCTGTTTGTCTTTTTGGGCGGCAGTCAACTGCAACAGTGATTCGTAGCTCCAGACCGAAGGGCCGCCGATATCGTACGTTTCGCCGCGTGTTTCTTCGACCTCGAGGAGTTCGAGAAGATAGGCGACTGCATCCCGAATACCGATTGGCTGGCAGGGAGTTCGAACCCACTGCGGAACCAACATTAGCGGGAGCCTGTCGGTCAGGTCGTGGAGGATCTGAAAGCTCGCGCTGCCGGCACCGATAATGACTGCTGCCCGGAGGACAGTCAGGTCGTACTCGCCGGCGGCCAGAATTGCTTCGACCTCACGACGGGACTCGAGATGCGGCGAGAGATCAACACCGTTGCCGCTGATCCCACTGAGATAGACGACGCGGTCGATACCAGTCTGCTCGGCGTGTGTACGGAACCGCCTGGCGAACTCCCGGTCGCGGGCGGCGAACTCATCGGCAGTCAGTGAGTGAATTAGATAGTAGGCGACATCAATATCCTCACAAAACCCCTTGAGCGACCTAGGGTCGCCCAGATCTCCCTCGAACGGTTCGACTCCCTCCGGAAACGACTCACTGCTGGCACTCCGCGAGAAGGCGACGACCTCATGGCCTGCTTCTGTGAGTCGACCGACCAGCCGACGACCGACGAACCCGGTTGCTCCGACAACGAGAATACGCATTAGGTGTTACTACGGGCGAGACTGTCAATAGCGTTTGGTCGATTTGATAGATTCGACCACTGCAATGGCTGGTTTGACAGACGACTAGCGTAGTGTGTTGTATGCCATGACGATCCAGTTTTTGTCGTTCGACGACAGCCGCGATGATGACCGAGTAGCCTCTGAGAAAATAGTTCTTTCTTTCTGTGAATGTTCAGTGTATATCGGAAGAGACACTCGACGAATCCGAGACAAAACAGACTCCATGCACCATTGGAACCTATTTCGGCCGCCTTGCTTGCAGACCGGGTCACAGCGAGCCAGTGCCGATCGACAGCGAGCAGCCAGTGACTGTCTCCCTGGCAGCCGAACCCGAACTCGAAGACGAACGACAGCATCTCAGCCTCGAGATCGAACTCGAATGGGATGCTAACAGAGATGAACTCGAAACTGATGGTGTCGCAAGCAAAACTCGCCTCGAGGTGGACGAGGATGCTGTCGAATAGTACCATTGGCGGGTCGTCCACCGCAACGGCAACATCATCGCCGACGGGTCAGGGTTACTCGTCACAACAGCAGGCCAAACAGAGTCTCGAGAGCGTTTGAATCAACGTCGGAGGCGCACCGATTGACAAGGACTACTGCGTCGTTGAGAAGTCAGTGTCTGGTTAGTCAGTGGCTCGAGGAATGTGTATTTCAGCCAATCCGGCTTCGATTTGTGTGCGGTTGGCCTCGAACTCTCCGGGCAAAACGAGTCGTTCGCCGAGTTCCTCCAGTGGTTCGTCGCTGGTGTAGCCTGGGTCGCTGGTCGCGAGTTCGAACAGCACACCGTTGGGCTCCCGAAAGTACACCGACCGGAACCAGTGGCGGTTGATCTGTGTCGTCGGGTTGAGGCCGTCTGAGCGAACCGCCTTTCGCATCGCTTTTTGATCGGCGTCAGTTGGCGTCTGGAAGGCAACGTGGTGGACAGTGCCGTGGCCGCCGCGGCCACCCTCAATAGTTGGAAGGACGTCGACGTATTTACCAACCGGCCCGCTGGCTGCAAAGCGGGTGCGCTCGTCGCCTGTGTCGTCCGGCGACTGTTCGGTGCCAACCTCCTCGAGGCCCATCGTCCGCAGTATTTCTTCGGTCTGGTAGGGATCGCCCACCCAGAGTGCCACTGAATGAAATCCACGGATGGCGTGGGCTTCGTCGACGAACTCAGTCCACGGGACAGTGGGATCGTCGTCGGGAATCTCGACGGCTATGAGTGCAACTGGCAGACCGTCCGGATCGAAAAACGGGAGGACAGTTTCGCCGAACCGCTCGAGGCGGTCGTCGTACTCAACGCCATACTCATCGAACCGGTCTTCCCAGAAATCCAAGCTTCCGTCTGGAACCCGAAAGGCAGTCCGAGATACCTGTCCAGTGCCGACTTTTCCGTGGCGCATGTTTTCCCACGGGAAAAAGGTCATACTGGTGCCAGGGGTGCCCTCGCTGTCGGCGAAAAAGAAGTGATACGTCGAGGGGTCGTCCTGGTTGATCGAGCGTTTGACAAACCGGAGTCCGAGCGTTTCGGCCCAGAAATCAAGGTTCTGCTGTGGGTCGCCCGCTATGGCCGTAACGTGGTGGATACCCGCGGTCGGTGTACGGTCAGTCATTACCACTGGGTAGGGGCTCGGAGTACTTTACTGTCTGCTAACACCACTGTTACTGGTCTTTTTGTGAGCATCCTGGATGGACTCGAGTTTCCCTCCGAGGTTCTCGTCGTTGTTCGTTCTGCAGCGCCGAAAACGGCCACACAGTTAGCTGTCGGAGAACTGTCCCATAACGTTTTGTTCGGCCCTAGAGAGTCGCTGGGAGAACGCCGAAGTCGAAATATCGAACTGCTCGGCTAACGACGCCATCGACGGCTCGTCGCCCGAGTCGTAGTAGCCCGAATCGATTGCCAACTGGAGTGCGTCGCGTTGTTTCGGCGTTAGCACTGAGACGTCGACCTCATAGATTTCTTCGGTAAGCTCTTGACCACTGCCTGTATGGGTCATGCTGACAAGCCGAACTGTCGAACCGATCTCGGTAAGCTCGCTCACGAGATCCGAGACGATAGCCGAGGAGGGCAGAAACGTCTTGATAAAAAACGAGCCGTCACCCTCGCGCAAAAAGTGTGGGATACAGCCGTAGGCCGAAAACACAGCGGTTGGACAGTGATCACACACTTCGTCGGTGTGGTATTTTGTGACCACGCGCTCGCCGTTTTCGAAGTTCTCCGGC
>LKML01000098.1 GCA_001563795.1 Haloferacaceae archaeon B1-Br10_E2g22
GCGATGGGTCGGATGGCCGAAGTCATCTGTCGAACCTGGCAGACCGCCCACAAAATGAAAGCCCAGCGCGGCCCACTGCCGGCCGACGACGACACAGGAGCCGACAACGCCCGCATCAAGCGATACGTTGCGAAATACACGCTCAACCCTGCGAAAGTCGCCGGCATTGATCAGTACATTGGCTCTCTCGAGCCGGGCAAGATGGCCGACATCGTCCTGTGGGAACCCGAGTTCTTCGGCATCAAACCGAAGTACGTCATCAAAGGTGGCTTCCCAGTCCACAGCGAGATGGGCGAAGCAAACGGCTCGCTGATGACCTGCGAGCCCGTCATGCAGCGGTCTCGTGCAGGCGCAATGGGCAAGGCGAAAAACGCCCTGAGTACGACGTTCGTTAGTCAGGCAGCCTACGACAACGACATTGGCGAAGAACTTGGCCTGGAGTCGACCGTTCGACCGGTTGTCGGCACCCGCGATGTCGAGAAATCCGATATGCTGCACAACGACTACTGTCCCGACGACATCGAGATCGACGCCCAGACGTTCGAAGTCGAAGTCGACGGCGAACACGTCACCTGTGAACCGGCCGAGGAGATTCCACTGGCACAGAGGTACACACTATGAAACTCTCACCAAAAGACAACGAACGACTCACGATCTTCATGGCCGCAGAGTTGGCCAGACGACGGAAAGAACGCGGTATCGAACTTAATCACCCCGAAACAGTCGCCTACATCTCCGATTGGGTCTGCGAGCGCGCTCGCGAAGGGATGAGCGTCGCCGAAATCCGCAAAGAGGCAACGGGCCTGCTTTCGCGCGAAGACGTCATGGAGGGGGTCCCCGAGATGGTCGGGATGGTCCAGGTCGAACCAACGTTTCCGGACGGCACGAAACTCGTGACAGTCCACGATCCGATCCGGGCCGACAGCGCGGAGCAACTCGACTAATGGGGTACAGAGACGTCGCAAAGGTCGGTCTTGGCGGCCCTGTCGGCTCTGGGAAGACGGCGATGGTCAAACAACTCGTTCCACGACTTGATGATGCAGGCTACAACGTCGGTGTGATCGCCAACGACATCATGACCCAAGCAGATGCCGAACAACTGCAGGCATCGTTCGCAGGCCGACTCGACGAAGACCTCATCGCGGGTGTTGAAACGGGTGCCTGTCCACACACTGGCATTCGGGAAGACCCCTCGATGAACCTCGCCAAAATCGATGAGTTCACCGAGGCTCATCCCGAGTTGGATGTCGTGCTCGTCGAATCCGGCGGCGACAACCTCGCGGCGACGTTCAATCCCGAACTCGCCGACTACTTTATTTTCGTCATCTCGGTTGCCGAAGGCGACGACATCCCAGCCAAGCGCGGCCCCGGCGTCACGCAGGCTGATCTGTTGGTGATCAACAAAAAGGATCTGGCACCCTACGTCGACGCCGACTTGGGGTTGATGGAACGCGATTCCAACAGAGTTCGCGGCGAAGAGCCGACGGTCTTTACGAACTGCAAAACCGAAGAAGGAATCGACGAGGTGGTCGAGTTGATCGAACGGAGCGTTCTGTTCGCGTGAGTACCGACACCAACTCAACACTGATTCCGCCAGCCTTCCGGGAGTACGGCACCCAAAAACTGCCGCAGTCGCCGGCGTTCGGTCACGGTAAAAACGGCATCGCCGAGTTGGTGTTTTCTCGAAGCGGCAAGAATCCGACGCGGCTGGTCTCGGATTATCTGAAGGTGCCGTATCATCTCACCGGCACCCTCGAGAGCGATCCGGCACCGGGGTTGACGACAGTGTGTCTGCAAGATCCGACCGGTGCAGTTACCCAGGGCGACCGCCACAGCCTCTCAGTAGAGGCCCGTCCAAATGCGCGCGTCCACGTAACAACGCAGAGTGCGACGAAAGTCCAGAGCATGAAAGCAAGCTATGCGCATCTAGATGCCACACTCGTCGTCGATTCAGGTGCGTATCTCGAGTACCTGCCGGGGCCAACAATCCTCAACGAGACGGCCCGGTGTCTCCAGACCACGACTATTGAGCTGGCCACTGATGCGACCGTGATAGTGGGTGATGTATTCGTCCCCAACGGTCTGAGTGACCACGAGCCGTTCAGCTTCGATCATTATCACAGCCGACTCGAGGCCACAGTCGAAGAATCGTTAGTCTGTGCAGACGCCGTTGACCTTCGGCCCGGCGAGCGCGACCCGCGTGATCCGGCGACCGTCGGTGAGTACGGTGTGGTCGGGACGCTGTATGTGTTGGCACCCAGCGCTGATACGCTGGACGAACTGGCCGACAGCATCCACGAACTGCTGGCCGACGACTCGAGTGTCCATGGTGGTACCTCGCTGTTGAAAGACGACGCTGGGCTGACTGTTCGTATTCTGGGCGACCGGAATGCTGATGTTTCGAACGCAATGGATGCAGTCTGGAACGAAACACGAAAAACGGTACTCGGCGTTCGTGCGCCGGTGGGAGAAAGCCGATGAAACGCGTTGACGGCATTGTCGGCAACAGACACACCAATGCCGAACTCGAGGCCCAACTCGAGGCCCACGAAGAAAACGGGACGCTCGAGCGCGTCGTCCTCGATACGGGCGACCGCCGGAAGTCACGGCTTCGTCTCGAGACTGACGCCGGCACCGATCTGGGCATCCTCGTCGATCAACCAGAACTGTCGTCCGGTGATGTACTCTTTGTCGAAAGCGATCACGCCGCAGTCATCGAGTTCGAGGAGATAGAAGCGTTCGTGATCGAGTTGCCTGAAGCCACAAACTCGACACTGCTGGCGGCGGTCGAACTTGGTCACCGAATCGGCAACCAACACTGGGATGTCGCCGTCGAAGACGGGACTGTGTACGTTCCGGTTGCGGCCGATAAATCTATTATCGAGTCCGTCCTCGGCGAGTATCTGCCAGCCGGAGCCAACACGCGGTATGAGACTGTCGAGGCCGAATTGTTCATCGACCGAGAGTCAATCGACCACGGCCACAGCGACCACAGTCATAGCGGAGACGCCGACCATAGCCACCAACATAGCCACAGCGATGGCTCGAGCCACGATCACAGTCACAACTACGACGCCGATCACAGCCACGACCACGGGTTGGATCACGACCACAGCCACGACGAGCCAGATCATGACTATGGGCATGGCAAATCAAATCACAGCCATAGCGACGGAGGCCACAGCCATGAGTGATTCGACAGGGTTTTTAACCGCGCTTCGGCTCTCGGATTCGATGCTGCCGGTCGGTACGTACACGGCTTCCTACGGTGTCGAACAGTATCTCAACGACGGCTACATCGAGAGTGCCGATGAGTTGGGCGAGCTTATTGAGGGGTATCTCCGGGGTGTTATCGGCCCCGCAGAGATCGTCGCCCTCGGGCATGCCCACCGGTCGGCGGCCGCCGGCGACCTCGAGGGGATTTTGGCAGCCGACGAACGGCTCGGTGCAGCCACCCTACCGGCAGAGTTCCGCGAGAGTTCGGAGAAGGCCGGCGAGAAACTGCTGTCGCTGTTGGTCGAAATCGACGAGGGGCCGTTTGCTGCGGCCGAACACGAGGGAGTTGTCGCGGCGTACACCGATGCGCTCGAAACCGGCTCGACAGCAGGCCACTATCCGGTTGTTCTCGGGATGGTCTGCCAGCAGTCAGGCGTCGGCTGTCTGGAGGCGGCGTTGGTAAGTGCCTACTCGACAGTCACAGGGCTGTTGGGTGCTGCCCAGCGGCTCGGACGGTTCGGCCACACCGATATCCAAGCACAGCTCTCGGGGTTGTTTCCGGTAGTTGAAGCGATCTGCGAGCAGTACCACGATGTCGAACTCGAGGCGATGTGTTCGTTCGCGCCACTGGCCGATGTGATGGGCATGACTCACGAACGAGCCGACCGGCGGCTCTTTATGAGTTAGCTGTCGGCTCACATTGTTATCACGCTGTAACTGTTGGCTCGAGTTGTGACCACCACAGAGCTAGTACTCAGAGTATCTGACCACCTCAATCGGCTGCCGCGTACGCACGCGTGACATCTACCAGTGTTTTGCGGTACTCGCTTTCGGTCGGGTCGCTACCGAGTGATCTGAACCGTTGTTTGAATGCCGACAGATCAACCGTTGGCGCGTCGGCGGCCGCCGCATGGGCCAGATCATACAGTCGGTGGCTGCTGTCGACCAAGCTGTGCCGCTCGACGAGCCCAAGGGCAAACGCGGCGTTGACTGCAGTGATTTCGGGGTCCGAGCCGTGTGTCTCGAGCCGACAGTTGGGCCGACCGTCTTCGGCAGGACGGTCAGCAAGGGCGGTTGCGAGTTTCGCCGCAAAGAAATCGATGAGTTTGGTGGCCGGAGCCAACTCGAGGGTGATATCGTCGGCGTAGATGTCTTTCATGTGATTGGCGATCTGATAACAGTGGCTGAGTTTGCGGCGTTCGACTGACTTGCCTGCGAGTGCCAAAAACAGCGCCTCTTCGGTCGACTGGGTGTGCGAAGCGTGGTGCTGTTCGTAGCGGGCCATGTGGGCAAACTCATGCAGTGCCAACTCTCGAGCCATCACGCTGGTTGCGGCCTGTCGGGAAATGTTGAGGACGTGCCGGTTCTCATAGTGGGCAACCCACGTTCGCTCGTCGGGGTTTTCCCGAATCTGGACGTCGACCGGGTTGGTGAGTTTGTACTCTGTTTCGAGGAGTGTGGCCGCGCTCAAAAACGGATCCGGAGCGACGGTTCCCTGCACGCGAACATCCATGTGTGTTGTTATCATGTCCCGACAGTATATGGCTTTTTCGCGGTCAGTGGTTCGAGTCGTATGGCGGTCAGCCGACCAACGGCTATTTTGATACTGGCTGTCTACGGAAGAGGTATGACGTTAGTCGTCCCCTACGACGGCAGTGAGCTCTCGAAGACCGCACTAATTCGAGCCGCCCAGTTCGATGCGGTGTTCGACCAGGGTCTGATAGCAGTCACCGTGATACCAAGAAGCAACACGTCGTATGCGCGCTCGCGCGGCTGGGTCGGCCCCAACGACTCGTTCGACGAGCCAGCAATCGTCGAATCACTCAGAAAGTCGGTCGCCGAAATCGCACCGAGTGCCGACTTCGAGCATCTCTCAGTAGGGCGAAACGCACCGGCCGGTACGATCGCAAACACCATTCGAAAGTTTGCCCGCACGAGGGATGCGAGTATCGTCTTTATCGGCAGCGAAAACGCCGGCCGAATGGTTGGTTCGCTCAGTGTTGGCTCGTCGGTTTCGGCCGAGCAATCCTACGATACGATGATTATCTCTCAGGCTCGCCCGACAAAAATCGAAGAACTCGAGGCCGAAGTCTCGACCGAAGACGTCATCAACTGAACAACCTCACAGACAATCTGTAGGAGAAACAACACCGGTTAGATACTTTTCAGTTTATGGGACAGTGCGATACAGTTAACAAGAATCCCTAGCCCAGCATACGTATGGCTGACCAAGCCAATCCTTTTGAGAGCCTTCAAGCCCAGATCGACGTGGCCGCCGAGCACGTCGACGTCAGACCAGATATCCTTCAACGCCTGAAACATCCCGAACGCGTCTTAGAGACGACGCTGTCGGTCGAACTCGATGACGGTTCTATCGAGTTGTTTCAGGCGTTCCGTTCGCAGTTTAACGGTGATCGCGGACCGTATAAAGGTGGGATTCGGTACCATCCGGGTGTCACCCGCGATGAGGTCAAAGCACTATCCGGTTGGATGGCCTACAAATGCGCTATCGTCGATATCCCCTACGGCGGCGGGAAAGGTGGGATCGTCGTCGATCCGAAACAGTACAGCGAAAGCGAACTCGAGCGACTCACGCGGTCGTTTGCGGCTGAACTCCGGCCGCTGATCGGTGAAGACCGAGACATTCCCGCCCCGGATGTCAACACCGGTCAACGGGAGATGAACTGGATCAAAGACACCTACGAGACACTCGAAGGAACGACTGCACCGGGTGTGATCACAGGCAAGGCACTCGATTCGGGCGGATCAGAAGGCCGCGTTGAGGCGACCGGTCGCTCAACAATGCTTACCGCACGAGAGGCCTTCGAATGGCTCGGCCGGGATATCGCAGACGCAACAGTTGCCGTCCAAGGGTATGGGAACGCCGGATCGATTGCGGCCCGACTGATCGATGAGTTGGGCGCAGATATCGTTGCCGTCTCGGATTCCAGTGGGGGGATCTACGACCCCGAGGGGCTGGATGCCGCCGCAGTCGCCGAAACCAAACAGGAAACCGGCTCAGTTGTTGAGCATTCGGCCGCCGAGCGTCTTAGCAACGACGAGTTGCTCACCCTGGATGTTGATCTGTTGATTCCAGCCGCCCTCGAAAATGCGATTGACAAATCGCTCGCCGAAGACGTCCGTGCGGACGTGATCGCCGAGGCCGCAAACGGGCCGCTGACTCCCGGTGCCGACCGTGTGCTTGCTGAGACAGACACCTACGTCATCCCCGACATTCTGGCTAACGCCGGTGGAGTGACCGTTTCGTACTTCGAGTGGGTGCAAAACCGCCAGCGGTTCTCGTGGACTGAAACACGGGTCAACGAGGAACTCGAGCGTGTGATCGTCGAGGCCTTCGATGGGCTTGTCGAAGCCTACGAGCAAAACGACCTACAGACGCTTCGAACAGCCGCCTACGTTGTCGCTATCGAACGCGTTGTTGATGCCTATATGCAGGGTGGCAACTGGCCTTGAGACTGTTGAGTACAGTGAAACCGCTCAGTCGACTACGTACGCAATCGTGATATACGCACGCGCACCACCCTTTGCCAGATTGATTTTATATCTTGCCTCAGTGTCGGTCACACTTGTAAGCCTCCCACCAGTTAAATCTGGCCACCTGTCCGAGTCAGGCGTGACATCTAGTGTACAATCAACTAATGTATGCCTATCCGGATCATAGTTTTCAAAGTCAGACTCGAAATCAGCAGTCACAATACGTTTGATATCTTCTTTGATTTCTTCTGGATCTGTAGAATCACTATACCTACGGAACCGAATACGATTGCGCAGATGAATGTTATCTGGAACCTGTTCTATTTTTCTATTTGCCCAATTTTCATCATATGTTTCACGCCCTCCTGTGATTTGATCAAATACTTGTGCTGTCTCAAAGTAAATGAAGTGATCACTTGGATGGTCGTTCCTTATCCACGCAACATTTAGTCTCGGTTCGACCTCTATTCTCGAATAATTCAACCGTACTTCTACAGTCCCAAACGGGTCTACTGAATGAATATACCCACCGCCAGTATCAGGAACGTGTCTGTCTACAACATCAACATCTAACCGAACGCTGAGAAGTGTGTCGTCACCACTCCAACTGAAATCAACATCTCTACCGATGCGTCCATCATTAATTTCGTCTGCTAAATCTACCTCTATAGATTGCTCACCCACACTGCCGCCACTGTCATATGTACCAAGGTTGATTGTTTCTTGACCGATTGCCCTCGACATAATTTGCCTGTTAGGTTCTAATTTGTTATCTATTTCCTGTTCACGCAACTCGAGAATGTTCGCTGACGGATAGCCCAAATCACCCTGTATTACGTTCCAGCCAATGCGTGCACCACTTCCCTGCGAAACAAATGGGGTACTAGAGCCTACCGCACGAGGCCAGTTACCATTGTCTGGAACCGTATTTGATGATGCATTAACCGCAAAATCATTGCTTTGAAAAGTGCTTCCGCCACTACTTTCTGCATTATATCTGATGATATTTTGATTGAATTTTGAGAAATCCACCGGAACCTGGAGTTCAACTTCCCGCCCTAGTTCACTACCGTCGCCATCTGTAGCGACTGTCAGATTATACACTACCCAATGTTGTTTTTTGGTAGTACTGTAGGTAAGCGTAATTTCGGTCGAATCGGAACCAAGCCATCTCCCGCCGTTTAGATCCACTTCTTTGCTATCAGCAGTATAGTTCGTGTCTTTCGGCAGTGGGTGATATCTATCTACCTGTAGACTCACCGTTTGGGTGTCTGAGACTTGGCCAGTATTTTCAATACGTACCTCAACATCAATGTCGTCTCCTGCCTCGACAACATCAGGAATCGACTCAATAGATATATCGAAAAAGGCAGGTTCGTAGACATATACAAATCGGCTTACATCATCGGTGTCTGTTTGAATCACTACGTCGTAGGTAGACGTAGCATCATCTTCAGACGGGTTCCATGTGAGTGTTTTTCGCTTTGGATTGTCTGGTGTCAACGAAACAGTCTCAATCCGGTCTTCTGTGTTTCCATCTATAGATAACGTCAGTTCCGTCTCGCCCTCGAGTTCTCCGGGGTTTGTGAGTTCGACTTCGAAATTAACTGGCTCACCGCCCTCTGGGGTATCGGTCATATCGATGAGTTCAATGTCGAATGCCGGTGGCTCATAGACGCGAATCTCTTTTGTTGCAGAATCGTCCGGTGTGCTCACAGTGATTTCATGTGTGCCGACATCCTCCGGTTCGGTTTCCCACTGAAGGGCCTCGTGTGAGGAC
>LKML01000032.1 GCA_001563795.1 Haloferacaceae archaeon B1-Br10_E2g22
CCGAGATACCGCATGTCCTCGAAGTCCATGACGTCGTTGATGCCGGCGAGTTCGATCCGTGGGTTGTCAAAAATCGCACGGAGCGTGTTTCGGCCGATTCGACCGAATCCGTTGAGTCCGACACGGACGACGTCGTCTTCGTCAACTTCTTTTCCTGCATCCAGATAGGATTTACTCATAGCTGAAAGAGTGAACTACAGCCACTTAAAACAGTCTGAATTCACCCGGCAGTGAAAATTCGGTACAGAAGGCGAAAACCGAACAGAGACACGCTGTTGTCGGTCTGAGAGCCGACACCGATTTGGCTGGACAGAAACCTTTTGAGCCGTCCTCACATAGCGTTGCTTATGAGACGAGACGACCGCGAAGACCCATTCGGCGATATCTTCAACGAGATCGAGCGCATGATGCAGGGTATGACTGGCGGGCTGGACGATGCGGGCTTTGGCTCCGAGACACATATTGACGTCTACGAAGAAGACGACCTCGTCCGCCTCGTCGCCGATCTACCGGCCATTAGTAAAGACCAACTCAGCCTCCAGTGTGACGGCAAAACGCTCACTATCAGCGCGGCCAGCGACCGTCGGGAGTACGACGAGCGCGTCCGCCTGCCGGTGAGCGTCGACGAACATTCGGCCGAAGCAACGTTCAACAACGGCGTGCTGAACGTCACCTTCGAGCGCGCCGACGATACGGCCGCCATCGACGTCGAGTAACCCGACACGCATCGGTCGAAGCGTCGTTTCTGTTTGCAGATCGGTTCCACAATCGTTCCTACTCGACAACTACTCGGCCAATGGCTGTTTGTCCGCTGTCGTCGACTAGCTGGTAGATGTCCTCTTCGACAGCCAACAGCCGCACTGCGCTGGTTGGTGGCGGCGTGTTCGGAATCGGCCTGGCAGCTATACTCGATGTGTTGGTTTTTCATCTGATCTTCCAGACACACCACCTGCTTTCGAACTGGTTCGATCCACACACCCACGCAGGACTCCAGCAGAACATCTACTACGATGGACTGTTCGCGCTGGCCATGCTCGGGGTACTGCTCGTCGGGGGAGGGCTGATCTGGCGAGCCGTAAACGGTCGACCACAACCCATCTCAACGCTCGCACTCTGCGGTAGCATTCTCGTCGGCATGGGCCTTTTCAACACCCTCGACGGCGTTGTTAGCCACTACCTACTCGACATCCATGACGTCGTCCACGGCACGACGCTCTGGAACCCGCCGTGGATTCTGGTCAGTGTCGTGCTGTTTCTGCTCGGTGCCGCACTGCTTCATCGCGGTCGACGACAGCACCGCGATTGAGGCCGTGCCGATCAAATGGATATAAAACGTAGGTGTCGACTACTCGTTCGGGCCGTCACCGACCGCGCTTTCGCCCACCGCTGGATGACCCTCGATCAGTTCCTGGCCACCCATGTAGGGTCGCAGTACCTCTGGGACGGTCACCGTACCGTCGTCGTTCTGGTAGTATTCGAGAATCGCGACGACGACCCGCGGCACTGCAACCCCCGAGCCGTTGAGCGTGTGGAGATACTCGGCCGATTCGTGCTGTTCGGGCCGATACTGAATACCGGCGCGTCGAGCCTGAAACGCACGGAAGTTCGAGACTGACGAGACCTCGAGCCAGCGGCCACCCTCCTCAGGGCCGTCTTCCATATCGTCACCCGGTGCCCACACTTCGATATCGTACTTTTTGGCCTGTGTAAAGCCGAGATCACCGGTACACATCTCCAAGATGCGGTATGGGAGTTCCAACTGCTCGAGGACTGATTCGGCCTCGCCGAGGAGGCCCTCGAAGCGTTCGTCGCTTTCGGCTGGCCGGACGAAGTTGACCAACTCGACTTTGTTGAACTGATGAACCCTGACGATTCCGCGCGTTTCAGTGCCGTGTTCGCCCGCCTCCTGGCGGAAGTTCGGCGAGTAGGCCTGGTATTTAAGCGGCAGATCGTCATCCAGCAGGATCTCGTCGCGATGGAGGTTCGTTACCGGCACTTCGGCGGTCGGCAACAGCCACAGATCGTCGTCGTCGTACGGCTCGGTGTTGTCGCCTTCTATCCGATAGGCGTCTTCGGTGAACTTCGGGAACTGGCCGGTGCCACGCATTGACGCCGAGTTGACCGGAATCGGCGGGAACACGTCGTGGTATCCCTGCTCGCGGTGGACATCAAGCATGAACTGAATCAGGGCGCCTTCGAGTCGCGCGCCGTCGCCTTTCAGGAAATAAAAACCGCCCCCAGAGACTTTCGCACCGCGTTCGAAATCGAGAATCTCGAGGTCTTCGCCCAGATCGTAGTGTGGAATCACCTCCTCTGGAAGCACACGCAGGTTGTCGAACCCTTCGCGTCGCCGCTCGACGTTCTCGTCTTCGTCTTCGCCGACCGGAACCGACTCGTCGGGCAACTGTGGTAGTCTCAACAGCGCCGCCTCGAGGTCGGCCTCGAGTTCGTCGGCCCGGCGTTCGATCTCCTGTAGTTCCGTTTTGAGCTCGGTCGAGCGCTCGATAGCTGCTTGGGCGGCCTCCTCGTCGCCTTCCTGTTTCAGGCGGCCGATTGTGCTCGATACTTCGTTTCGCTCATGTCGGAGCTCGTCGCCGGCTTTTTTGAGTGATCGCCACTCGTCGTCGATCTCGAGAATGGTCTCAAGATCGACTTCCACACCCTTGTTGTCCAGCGCTTCCCGGACGGCATCGGGATTCTCGCGGACGAACTGTCTACTCAGCATGCGTTGAGGGTTCCGTCGGCGGTGGGAAAACCGTATCGGGTCAGTGTTGAACTACTTTCGAACGTTTCGCCCTTGGACATCGCCGAACTGCTCGCTGTCGGCACTGCGGTCGTCGCTGTCGGCTGGCGTTCGCTCATAGACCACCTCACCACGAACCATCGTGAGTTCGGGAAAGACCCCGAGTCGCCCCTCGAACGGCGTCCATTCGCATTGTGTGTGTGTGTCTGCTCCGCGGATCTCGCGAGTCTTCTGGGGATCAAAGAGCGTGAGATCGGCGTCGTATCCGGCCTCGAGACGACCCTTCGAGTCAAGACCGAAAATCCGGGCGGGATTCTCACAGACCAGTTGTTGGACTCGTTCGTATCCAATCTCGCCCTGTCTGGCAGATTCCAACAACAGCGGTACCATGGTTTCGACACCCGGCACACCGCTAGGAGCCTCCCAGAGTCCCTGTTGTTTTTCCTCGTGTGTGTGGGGTGCGTGGTCAGTGGCGATGATATCGACGGTCCCATCAACGACACGCTCGAAGACCTCCTTACGACGCTTTTCGCTACGCAGCGGCGGGTTCATCCGGCCGTAGGTACCCAACACCTCGAGATCATCCCGCGAGAGATACAGATGGTGTGGACAGACTTCGATGGTCGCTCCGCCGGCGACGGCGGCGTCAATTCCTTCAGGCGTTGAGGTGTGGGCAATATGGATCGACGCCCCAGTCTGTTGGCCGACGTTAGTTGCCTGTTCGATCATGGCGGCCTCGGCCTCGGCCGTACGATAGCCACTCCAGAGGTCGGCGTTCGCCTCCCGTCCGACTCCACCGGCATCGGCCTCGCGTCTCGATGCATCGAACAGCGTCTCGTCTTCAGCATGGACGGTCACAGTAAGGCCAGCAGCAGCCGCCCGTCTGGTTGCCTTTGCAAACAAATCGGTGGCAATACCCATCTCACCCGTTGAGTCGGCCAAAAAGACCTCGCCGAGCGCGCACAGTGGTTGTTCGAACAGCGAGTCGGGATCCCACTCGCCTGTGACACCACCGTTGATTCCGTAGTCGACAACCGCTTTCTCGGCGAGTTCAGCCTTTGTCTCGAAGTTCGCGCCTGTGGTTGTCGGTGGATCGGTGTTCGGCATGTCGACGACCGTTGTCACTCCGCCGGCAGCCGCGCTTTTGGTGGCTGTCTTCCAGGTTTCTTTGTGAGAGTACCCCGGCTCACGAAAGTGAACGTGGGCGTCGATCGCACCCGGTAACAGCAGTTTCCCGTCTGCATCAATCACCTGTTGGCCGTCCGCAGACTCGAGGTCGGCCTCGACCGCCTCGATCTGCTCGCCCGAAATCCGAACGTCAACCGTGCGGTCATCAACAAGCTTGGCGTTGGTAATCAGCATACTCCTCTGTGAGAAGAGCGTGGTCGTAAGTGTCGTGGATTCGGCTACGGTCAGTGGCGCAGCCTACCGGTTGGGTGTTCGGCCTACTGGCTCTCGATTGCCAACAGTACGGACAGTCTTGTGCCGTCCCTCGACAAACCCAGTTTCGACCGCTCGAGCGACAACTGTTGGGTCGTTCGGGCCGCCAGCAGCCGCAACGCTGGCAACGGTTGTGGGATCGAACCCAACGCCGAGAGACTGATAGACTGGTTCTAACACCGCTTGGAGTGCACCGACATCCTGCTGGCTCACCGTGAGACAGGCCGCAACAAGGGCGGCTCCCGACTGGACGCGTTGGGCGATGCCGGCGATTTTTCCGATTGGCTCGCCTGCGGGACTGCAACTACTGACTGAGTGACTTCCCGGACAGTAGGCGTTGGCTGGCTCGCCTCGAGTTACGTCGGCTCCAAGCCCAGCTAACACCTCGAGCAGCGTCTGGCTGGTTGTGTTGTAGCGCTCACACATTCCTTGTCGAATATCATCTACTGGAACGGTATGGACAACCGCTAGCGTCTGGCCGGTGTAGGCGACTGCACGACCGCCAACCCGGCGTTCTGTGGGCCGATAGCCGTGTTCGTTGGCCGCTGTTCGAGCAGCACTGTAGCCTGACTCGCGGCTGTCGCGGCGGCCAAAGGCAACCTGTCGGTGTGGTTGCCAGACGCGCACGGCGGCAACACCAGTATTAGCCGTCTGCTCGAGGAGCCCAGCAGTAACTGCGCGGTCTTCGGGTGGACTCTCAGCACGACCACGGACGACCTGAACCATGCTACAGAATCAGTCCAGACGACAAAGGCGTTTCCGCTTGGTGTGTGTTTAACCAGTCGCTCGATAACAGGCTCATATGGACCGACGCATTTCCGACCATGCCGAGATTCTTGTCGACTGGAGTGCTCGCGTCGAACGCGGTGATAACGTCGTACTGAGCGTCGCCGACGGAGCCCACGACCTCGCGGTCGCGGTCGCCGAAGCCCTCGGTGAACGCGGGGCGAACGTGGTTGCGACCTACGACTCAGCGGAACTCTCGCGGGCGTATCTCCGCGGGCATGACGACGACTTCGAGGAGAATCCGGCCCACGAGTTGGCACTGCTCGAGAACGCTGATGTGTATC
This sequence comes from Haloferacaceae archaeon B1-Br10_E2g22, assembly GCA_001563795.1. Classification (GTDB taxonomy): domain Archaea; phylum Halobacteriota; class Halobacteria; order Halobacteriales; family Haloferacaceae; genus Halohasta. The sequence continues at coordinate 5,254 of LKML01000032.1, forward strand.
TCCGGCTTGGTGGCGGACGAAACACCGCCGCAAGCGTAGACGTCCCCAGTGACCGTCGGCAGGCCTACCGCCGAAGCCGAACCGCACTTCGAGAGGCTCGTATGGACACCGACTGGGTCTCAACAGTTCATCCCACCCGGTCGCTGGCCCAGCAGGCCGGCATGTCAATCGAGGCCTACCGCAAGTTCGTCTACACTGCTGTTTTGCGGGACTGGGAGTCGTTGGCCGACCAGATGGCCACGCTCAAAACAATCTTCGATGAGGGAAGCGAAGTCCACATCGAAAAAGACGACACGGATCTGTGGCTCGATATCACAGACCGGACGGCGGTCAACAGCGCGGCGTCAGTCGACTACGACTCACATAACCTGCCTTCCGGTGAGGTCTTTACGGCCCCTGCAGACGCCGAAGGAACCGTGCTGTTCGATATGCCAATGACCGTCGACGGAATGCGACTTCGAGACGTGCAGCTCTCGTTCGAAAACGGCGAGGTAGTTGATTTCGCAGCCACACAGGGCGAGAGCGTTATTCGAGCAATTCTCGAGACTGATGCGGGAGCCAAACGACTCGGCGAACTCGGCGTTGGAATGAACCGCGGTATCGACCGCATAACTGACAACATCCTGTTCGACGAAAAGATGGGCGAGACCATCCATCTCGCAGTGGGCCGTGCGTACGATGCCTGTCTGCCTAACGGCGAGATGGGCAACCACTCAGCGGTGCATACCGACCTGATTACGGATATGAGCACTGAATCAGTGCTCTCTGTCGACGGCGAGATCATCCAGCGAAACGGCACGTTCCGGTGGGAGCCTGGTTTTGAAACCTAACGCTCTGCGAACGGAGTCTCTCGTCGCTTACCGTTCGTCAAGCGGGACGTACTCGACGTCTTCGGGGCCGGTGTAGTGGGCTCGAGGCCGGATCAGCCGGTTGTCCTCCCACTGTTCGAGCACGTGAGCCAGCCAGCCGCCAACGCGCGAGATAGCAAAAATCGGTGTATAGAGGTCGATTGGGATTCCCATCTGGTAGTACGTTGAGGCCGAATAGAAATCGACGTTCGGCGCGAGGCCTTTTTCGGCTTTGATGTACTCTTCGATGGCGAGCGACATCTCGTACCATTTCGTATCGCCGGCAGCCTCGCCGAGGGCTTCGCTGTGCTCGCCGAGAATGTTGGCGCGAGGGTCTTTGACGTTGTACACACGGTGGCCGAAGCCAGCGACACGTTCGCCGCGCTCGAGGGCATCAACAACCCACTCGACGGGATCCATCTCGGAGTCGTCGATCTCTTTGAGCATCTTCATGACGTTAGCGTTCGCCCCGCCGTGGAGACTGCCCGAAAGCGTCCCGATAGCAGAGGTAACCGCACTGTGAAGATCTGCGAGCGTAGAGGCGGTGACCATCGCCGAAAACGTCGAAGCGTTAAGTCCGTGGTCTGCGTGGAGAACGAGCGCCATATCGAACGTCTCGGCCAGTACGTCGTCTGGTTCCTCGCCGTTGAGCATATACAGAAAGTTGGCGGCGTGACTCAAATCTTCGCGTGGGGCAATTGGCTCATTGCCGTTGCGAATCTGGTTGTATGCAGCCAGCGCAGTCGGCATTTTGGCCGTGATCCGGCGGCTTTTGCGGTTGTTGGCTTCTTCGTCGGTCACCTCGGCGTCGGCCTCGGGATCGTAGGCTGCCAGCGCGGAGGTAATCGTCCGGAGTGCGGCCATTGGCTCTTGGTCGGCTTCGGCGAGGTCTCGAACGATTTTCAACACACCCTCATCAAGCGAGCGTGCAGCAGCCATCTGTTCGGAAAAGACCTTGAGTTGGCGGCTATTCGGTAGCTCGCCGTGCCACAGCAGATACAACGTCTCCTCATAGCTCGCTTGCCGGGCGAGTTCATCGATGGTATAGCCGCGGTAGATCAGTCGTCCGGCCTCACCATCGATATCACTTAGCTCGGACTCGGTGACGACCACACCCTCGAGTCCACGCTTCAACTCAGTAGACATGCTCCTACGTTCCGCATTGTCTCAAAAAAGCGTTATCGTTTAGGAACTAACCGGTGGGTTCCAACGTTGCTGGAGTTCTGGAATTCAAAACTGTACGTCTTGGAGGCGGCTGTGACGGCCAACCATCTACTGGCCGAATGCCTAGCGTACGTCGCTCAGGCGGTTGCGACAGTTATCTGTTGTTTGCGGTCGATAGCGTCTTCGAGTTCTTCGGCAATGGCTGATCCTCGAGAGATCTGAATGTCACCACCCCGGCCGACTGTTGCAGTAAACAGATACTCGCCGTTGGCCTGAACCTCAACGGTTTCGCCGACGTGTTCGTCAAGTCGGATGACGACGTGGCGGGCGGTGATCTCGGGTTGGACGACCTCGCCGGCCGGTTGGATCGTCTCCTGACTACTGGCTGGGCCGCCGGATCGCTCCTCGTGCGTCCGAACGTCGATGTCAATTCCCAGTCTGTCTTCGATATCGCTAATCCGGCCGCCGCCTTTGCCGATCACATACGAGATGTCTCGTTCTTCGACATAGACCACCGCGTCGTTCTGGCCTGTGAGATCAACGTGTACGTGCCCGCGGGCGACCGAACGGATCTCGCGTTCGATCTCCTGTTTGGCAATTCGATCGACGCCGGTATCTCGGCTCTCGCTGTCTCCCAGCGGCACCGTGACGACCTGGCGGTTGAACGTGTAGATTTCGTAGGCCGGCGTGGCTGTCTCGAAATCAGAAATCTGGATGACCGGGCGGGCAAGATCCTCTGCGGTGAGTCCTTCGGGTACTTTGACCTCTGTGGTCACATCGTAGACCGTGTGGACTTTGCCGGCCTCGATGTAGACGACGGTGTCGACGACCTGGGGGATCATCCCCAACTCGACACGGCCGACGAGCCGCTGGAGGGCGTCAATCGCCCGCGTCGCGTGGACAACTCCAACCATACCGACGCCCGCGAGCCGCATATCTGCAAAGACACTGAAGTCCTCGGTTTTTCTGACCTCGTCGTAGATCGTATAGTCAGGCCGTACGAGCAGCAAGGAATCGGCAGTTTTGGCCATATCTCCCGACAGGGCGGTATATTGGGTAATCTCGGGGCCGACCTGCAGATCCCGGGGTTTCTCCATTGTTTTGACCGCGAAATCGTTGTCGTTGAGGAACTCGGCGACCGCCTGGGCGAACGTTGACTTTCCGGCACCTGGCGCACCTGAAATAAGGACGCCACGCTGCTGTTCGAGCAGTCGCTGGCGGAGATCGTCAGCGAACTCGTAGTCCTCGAGAGTGGTTTTGGCAATCGGGCGGACGGCTGTGATCTCGATACCGTCAGCAAACGGCGGCCGAGCCACTGCGATCCGGTAATCGCGGTACTGGACAATAGTCATCCCTGGTTCGGAGAGTTCGACAAAGCCTTCTCGACTGGTTCGAGCGAGCGCTTCGATCTCGTCGGCCCACTCGTCCATCTGCTCGTCGCTCGTGACGGTCTCGTCGATGGTTTTGTAGCTCATTCCCTCGAGTGCGCCACGTTTGGCCTTCGGGCGCGTGTCGGTTTTGAGATGGACGCTCATCGTTTCGTCGTCAAAAAACGAGGCGATAGGAAGGTCTTCGTGGCTTTCGACCTCGGGTTCGACGTACTCAACTGCGAGTCCTTTGGCTTTAGCGACCTCCGATTGGACGACATCGCTCGACAGCAAGGTTGCGTCGTGATCCTCGGCGACATCGCGGATGATCGCATCAACGTCGCCTTCGCTGGCTCCGGCCTGCTCGCTGCCGCTGGCGCGTCGGCCGACATACTGCAGTTCGATCTCGCCGTCCTCGGCGAAATTGGTGAGCGCCTGGAGTTCCTCGAGACCATTCCAGCCACTGTCGTAGCCCGCATTTGCCTGCGATTCGAGTTCACCGACGACAGCCTCCGGAACCAACACGGTGGCCTCTTTGTAACTGCCGTCAGCAATCCGCTCGGACACACGACCATCGATGACCGCGCTCGTGTCCGGCACTATGTTCATACGCTGGATAGTCGGCTTGCAGGGATAAGGATGATGCGATACTGTCAGTGTAGCCGCTCAGGAATCAATCCGTGGATCGACGACGTTCTGTCGGCCGTCGTCAGTAACGGTTCGAAACGCCGCGGTGTCCGGTGATTTGATCGTATACGCCAACAGGCTCGAGAACCCACTGGCTGCCGGATGAAGGCCGAGCCCACTGCCCGCACCAACCAGTCCCGGCGGCTCGGCCTCGAGTTGGTCGGCCCACCACTCGCGGTCGAAAAACAGCGTAGCGATCTCCATATGTTTCGCATCGTGAGTAAACAACACCGCCCCCTCGGCCAACAACGGCCACAGCGCGCTGGTTGCGGTCTCAGCCGACGACCGCAGACCGACATCGAGAAACGCCAGCACTACCGGCTTGTCGAACGTATCCATCGTTTCCTCAAAGTAGCCGACTTCGAACTCACAGGCCGACAGCGCGCCGTAGCGGTCGATATTCTGTTTGACTTCCGACAGCGAGCCATCCCAGGCATCGCCGTCGTAGGTGTGGATCTGTCTCGAGGCAAGCAGCAGGTGCTCGCGGTCTGTCTCGTCGGGTTCGGGCATCCCCTCGAAGGAATCAAACACCACCAGCTGCCGGCCACAGTGAGCGGCGACTAACGACAGGTTCGCCGTGCTGCCGCCTTTGTACGCGCCGCACTCGACGAGTACACCATCGCGGTCGGCTGGCACCCGAAGAGCTTCAGTTGCAATAATCAGGTGCTCGATGAACGACGAGCCAGTTGGAATCACGAGATTGTTCCGGGCCATACGCCCGACAAGCAGGAGTTTCTGTGGCACGGTTAGCCCGTAGTCTGCTCCCGTCTGTGGATGCAAATACTCGCCGAGCATAATTGGCAACGACAGCGCAAGTATCACCAGCCGGTAGGCTTTCCCCACAGCATCAAGCAGTCGGCGACCGCGTTCGTTCATACGATGTCCCGCGAGTGTGGTCGCTTTGTAATGGTGTGATAACCGTGTTCTTGGAGTGTCTGTCAGCACTGCTGGTTGCTGTAAGCACAGCATACCCCGAGCCATTCACGGCTGTCTCGGCCAGATGGTTGCTAGTTTGGACTCGAGATGGCTCCCTTTTGTTCGTCTCTTTCCGCAGGCGTTTTTTTCAGTTCGTCTCTTTCCGCAGGCGTTTTTTTCAGTTCGTCTCTTTCCGCAGGCGTTTTCTGTTAGCTCGTATCCTGCTCGGCAAACGTCACACACCAGTTGTCGCCGTCATCAATTGCCTGGCCATTGAGCCGCCAGGCGGCTTCGTCCTCCGGGTCGTCGTTCGGGCGCGTGACGAGCATCGAATCATACGTTGTAAGCCGTGACAACGGTGGCAAATCGTCCCGCAGAAAGCCGAACGTCGCAGCGACGTCGTGGGGGATCGCTCCGTCGCTGATCGCAAACAGATCCGTCTCCGGTGTGCTCGAGATAACGCTGTCGAGTCCCGCCCAGAGTGCCTCTCGCCACCGCTGGCGACCACAGAGTGGGGCGACATCGACTACTTGGGTGAGTCGAAGGCCGTCGTCGGTACGGCGGCTTCGGGCGACGAGCGCGGCCAGTGGTTCTTCTCGAGTCGCACTCTCGACGATGTGTGTCTGTCGATCCCAGAGCGGACTCCCCAGCCGCCAGCGCAAAAACGCCGCGGTTCGGTCGGCATGGATCGCCGTTGGCCGGCATCGGCGGTGCAGCCGTACCAACTGGTCGATCGCCGGCCCGTCGGTGATACGCACACTGAGACCCGTTGGCTTTGTTGACAGTCGGCGTCGGCCGGCGTAGTAACCAGAAAGTACGGTCTCGAGTGCGCCTGCTGCTTGCTGTATACTGCTTTTGGTAGCCACTGCAGCCGGTGATTCGACCCGATAGTAGGTCACTGCTGGCTTCGTCTCTCGCCAGCCCAACTTGAGATATCCTGGCCTGGCATGCTGGTTGGGGAAATTAAAGAATAGCTCCGGGCCGTGGTCTCGATATACAGAGAGGGCCTGATCGGTCATCCGACTAAACACACCGGCTCGTCGGTGGGCAGGATCAACCATCGTATCGGCCGGCTGGTAGGCCACCACCGACTGCTCGCCAACCCGGAGGCTGAACGCGAGAAACGGCCGTGCGCCGACGATTTCGTCGTCGAACTCGGCGACGATGATGGGGATATGATCCACATACGGGTTGTCGGTATACTTCCAGTCAAACCACGCAGAGTTCCGGGTTCGGTCCCAGACTCGGCTGTCAAGCCGGAGAAACCCTGGGCGGTCTTGTGGCTCGTAGGGTCTGATCGTATACTGCCCGGCGGCCGTCGCTTCTTTTGGGCTGTTGGTCGACGACACAAATTGGTTGACGGCCGGAACGTGGTTTGTTATAACCGCTGTTCCGGTGCGTAAGCTGTGTAATCTTTGCTGTGGGAGTCGACTTATCACGGAGGCTGGGTCGGTGTTCGAGTTTTGTTGTTCGTCCATACGGACTGTTCGAGGAGCCAACCGAACCGGCTGGGACTTTAGGCCGCTGGGCTCTATCGGTCGGTATGACTGACGCCGACGTTCGGACGCTGACCAAACGGCTGGTTTCGACGCCGAGCCACGCCGATGAAACGGCTGCCGGCGAGCTACTCGAACAGTGGCTGGCTGCCGAAACCGACGCCGAGATACAACACGACGAAAGAGGGGTGATCGCTCGCCGTTCGCCAGCCCACGGGCCGACCGATGTCTCGCTCGCACTCGTCGGCCACCACGATGTGGTACCACCGGCCGACGAGCAGACTGACGCCGACGGAAAGTACATTCTCACCGAGCGCGCGGGTCGGCTGTACGGTCGTGGAACGGCAGATATGAAGGGCTCGCTGGCCGCGGCGATGGTCGCCTTTCGGGATGCTGATCCTGCTGTCGAACTCGTCTTTGCGAGCTTCGTCGGTGAAGAACAGGGCGGCATCGGTGCACAAGCGGCTATTGATGATGGGTTCGCACCCACGTGGGCGGTTGTTACCGAAGGCTCGAGCGGCTACTCCGCACCAGGTGTCACTGATGTCGCAGTCGCCCACAAGGGCCGACGCGGCAGTACACTCGAGGCCACCGGCACCGCCGGCCACGCCAGCCGACCCGACGACGCCGACAACGCGATCTATCGCGCCAGCGATGCGATTGGGACTGTTCGCTCGCTCGAGACACCTGAGACGACCGTCCTGGGGGCCGAACTGACCGGCAGTCTCGCAGTTACCGAAATCAACGGCGGTTCGGCCTGGAACGTCATTCCTGAGCGTTGTTCGGTCACCATAGACGAACGCACCGTTCCCGACGAACGCGCTTCGCTGGAAGCGGCCGAACGGATCGAGGGCGTCGAATGGATCGTCGAACAAGACCTGCCACCGATGGCCTGTAGTGATCCTGCTTTCGCCGACCATGTCCTCGAGTCGGCTCGAGCCGTCCAGTCGGCCGCTGCACAACAGGTTGCCAAACCACATGCAACCGACGCGGGCTGGCTCGCCGAGGCCGGCACTGCGTGTGTGGTCTGTGGGGCGGCCGAACCGGGCGAGGCTCATACCGCAACCGAGAGCGTTTCCCTGGAGATTCTCGAGCGCTGTTATGACATCTACCTGCGGGTCGCCAACACACTCGAGCCGAACTAACCGCCGCAGCCAGCAGTGAACGAACCGCCGCAGCCAGCAGTGCGTTGATACGTCCGCGGGCCGATGTACCGGTATGTCAACTGAACCCGAGTCTGTTGCCGAACCGGACGCCTATAGGCAGTTAGTGGGCGAACTCGAGCGGATCAACGCCGTCCAGAGTGCAACCGATGTGTTGTCGTGGGATCAACAGGTGATGATGCCCGAAGGCGGCACGCCCGCCCGCTCGAAACAGCTTTCGACGCTGTCGTCGCTGTCGCATGAACTGCTCGTTGAAGGTTCCGTCGGTGAACTGTTGGACGATCTCGAGGACACCGATCTCAGTGGCGACCAGCAGGCGGTCGTCCGTGAGGTGCGTCGACAGTACGTTCGGGCCGAACGCGTCCCGCGCGATCTGGTCGAACAGATCTCAGAGGCGACTTCCGAAGCACTCGGCGCGTGGGAGTCTGCCCGCGAGAACGACGACTTTGCGGAGTTCGCGCCGCATCTCGAGCACTTAGTCGGGCTCAAACGCCAGTATGCCGAATATATCGACCCCGAAGCCGACCCGTATGCTGTGTTGTTCGCCGACTATGAACCCTGTTTGCCGCTCTCGCAGGCCGAATCCATTCTCGAGGAACTCCGTGAGACACTGGTTCCACTTATTGCGGATATTCGCACTGCAGATGCAGAGCTTGCAACCGACGCTTTCGATGGAACGTACGACACAGACACCCAAGAGGCGCTCTCTCGAGAGGTACTCGAGTTGTTGGACTACGATTTCGACCGCGGCCGACTCGATGTCTCGACACACCCGTTTACCTCTGGCAACCAGTTCGACTGTCGGGTGACCACGCGGTTCGACAAAACCGATCCGATTGGCGCGCTCACCTCTACAATCCACGAGTTCGGTCACGCCTACTATACGCTGGGATTGCCCGACGACGCCTTTGGGACGCCGCTGGGCGACCATCGCAATCTCTCGGTACACGAATCCCAATCGCGGCTCTGGGAGAACCATATCGGTCGCTCGAAGGCCTTCTGGGAGCTGTTGTTGCCTACGTTCACAGATGCGTTTCCGCAAGCCGACCTGTCGGCCCGTGAGGCCTACGAGGCGACCAATCAGGTCTACGATGAGAACTTCATTCGCGTCGAGGCTGACGAACTCACCTACCATCTTCACATTATCGTCCGCTTCGAAATCGAACGCGAGTTGATCGGCGGTGAGCTTGCGGTTGTAGACGTTCCAGCGCGGTGGAACGAACTCTACGAGGAGTATCTCGAGATCAGCCCACCGTCGGATACGATGGGCTGTCTGCAGGATATCCACTGGTCGCACGGCAGCTTTGGGTATTTTCCGACCTACTCGCTGGGCAGCGTGATGGCCGCCCAACTGTATGCGGCCGCCAGCGAGGAGCTTGGTGGGCTCGAGGCCAACACTCGAGACGGCGAGTTCGAACCGCTGGGCGAGTGGCTCGGCGAGAACATCCACCAACACGGCCAGCGATACGAGACCAACGAGTTGGTTCGCCAGGCGACTGGTGCGGACTTTTCGGCAGACGCGTTCGTCGAGTACGTCACTGAGAAATACGGCGAACTGTACGAGCTGTAACCTCGAGGCCATCGCGAACCCAGCCGGCAGAAGGATTTACCGACTCGAAGACAATCGTTCAGCATGACACCACGCGAACTCCGGGCGTCGATTCCGGCGCTCGAGGAGACGACGTTTTTCAATACCGGAGCCAGCGGCCCGAGTCCACAGCCAGTACTCGAGGCGGCCACTGACTGTCTGGTACACCACAAAACTGTGGCACCGGCAGCCGAGGGGATGTACACGGCCGCCGCCAACACCCGCGAAGAGAGCCGCGAGACGATTGCGGCCCACTTAGGCGTCGAGCCATCCGAACTCGCGCTTACTGAATCGACCAGCGACGCAATTAGCGCATTGGCCGCCAGCATCAACTGGCAGTCCAGTGATGTGATCGCCCGCACGGCGTTCGAACATCCGGCCGGCGTACTGCCGTGGCAACGGGCAGTCAAACAGGAGGGCGCGAGGGTTCGGATAATCGAGACCCACAACGGACGAATCGACCGCGAGAGTTACGCCGAGGCGGTCGAAGAGGCTCGACTCGTTTGTTTCAGTTCGATCTCGTGGAACTATGGCACCCGGATTCCGGTGGCTGAACTGGTCGAGATTGCTCATGACGCCGACTGTGAGGTGCTGGTTGATGCCGTCCAGTCAGCGGGCCAAGCCTCAATTGATCTCGAGGCGTGGGGTGCCGACTACGTCGCGGGTTCGGGACACAAATGGCTGCTCGGGCCGTGGGGGTCGGGCTATCTCTACGTTCGTACGGGTGCTGAAACACCGTTGCATCCGGCGCAGGTCTGCTACAACAGTGTTGAGGATCCGGACACTACCGAGTACACGCTGAAGCCCAATGCCCAGCGGTTCGAACGCGGGACGACGTCGCCTGCGCCGCATGTAGGGATGGCCAAAGCGATCACACTGCTCGAGTCAGTCGGCCTCGCGGAGATCCAAGCCCGGATTGAAACACTCACTGACCGACTCAAAACGGCGATTCCGGACGCACAACTATTGAGCCCGGACGGTTTTGAGTCCGGCCTGGTGACAATTGACGTTGCAGAACCCGAATACGTCGTCGATCATCTGGCCGACGCGGAGATTCGAATCCGGTCGCTTCCCGACCCAGATGCGATCCGAATCTCCGTACACGCATTTAACACCGAACGCGAACTCGAGCGGCTTTTCGACGCACTGGCCGACTGTGGAGCCCTCGAGGCGTGATTCATTTCCGGTGGATCTCGAGCAAACCGGTCGGATTTATACCGCACAACGGTACAGTTGCGGGTATCGGCTGTGTAATCGCATGCTAGGTGGAGTTGTCGTCTTTTTGTTGATTGGGGCGTCTGTTGTGCTGAGTCACAAACTGGGCCACTACGCAGTCGGCCGGCACGTAGTCGGGATTGCCGCACCGAACATTCGAGTCGTCATAGTGGGTCTGCCGCAGTATGTCGCACTCAGGGATGGCCAACAATGGGTCAGCCCGCTGGGCTTCGAGGCGTATCTCGAAGCCTACCGGGAGTACGACCCCGACGAGAGCTACTTGCTGGCGTTTTTGGCCGGTGGCGTTCTCGCCCAGACGGCCAGCGTCCTCGTCATTGCCGGAGTCGCGTTTGTTGTGGGAGTTTCGTTTGTCGGTCAATCAGCCGTGCTTGCCTCGGGGATGCTCGCCAGCTATCAGCTGTTTTCGGACCTCGGCGCTCGGCTCCATGTGGGTACGCCGTGCGGTGATTTTTCGGCGCTCTTCGAGCAGTCGCCGGCGACGACAGTGGCTCTCCTTTGTGGGTTCGTTGGCTCCCATGGACTGCTGTATTCGTTGTTTTGAGCCGCTACGAGGCGGTGCTGACGATTTTTATTACATCGCCGTCCTCGAGTTCGTAGCTCTCGGAGATGCGACGCTTGCGTTTGCCGTCGACCGCATGGAGATAGCCTTCGGCGATGTCAGTATGAACCGCTGCAGCGAGGTCGGTTGGCGTCGAACCCGCCGGCAGCAGAAAGGCATCCGGTAGCACGTTGCCCTGGGCGTCGGTCCATTTCGTCTCGTTTTGAACCGGGTAGGCGGTAATGTGATCAAGCAGGTCGTACACTGCCGCATTGAGTGCGCGCTGGACGCCCGTTCCGCCGTACTCACGCAGTACCTCGCGGATCTGTTCGAGGCCTGCCCGTTGGGCGTCGCTGATATCGCCTGTGATCTCGAAGTCCTCATCGCCGGGATTGTACTCAATAACGCCAGCCTCAACGCCACGCCTGAGCGCGAGTTCGCCGTCGGCTGTGGCAGGAATCACAGTTTCGGCGGCGCTCCGAAGCCGCTCGAGTGTCGCTTTGGGTGCACTGTCGATTTTGTTAGCCACGAGAATAATTGGTTTCGTACGTGCACGGACGGCTTCGGCGAGTGTCTCGCGGTCGGCGTCGGTCCACTGGATCGGATCGTTGGGATACTCCAGTGAACGCAAACAGGCCGCCACGTCGGCAGTCGTCGCGCCGAATCCAGTCAGAAGATCAGTGAGGGCGTCGTTAATATCGAACTCCGGTGACCGAGACTTTCGCTCTATTGACTCCCAGTTACGCTCGATAATGCCGGCGAGCCACTGGTTCATTTCGCTCTCGATGAACTCGACATCTCCGACGGGGTCGTGGCTTCCTTCCTCGACGGGTTCGCCCTCTGCGTTGGTGCTGCCCGACGCATCAAGCACGTTCAGAATGGCATCCGCGTTGGTGAGTTCGTCGAGAAACTGGTTGCCTAACCCTCGGCCCTCGTGGGCACCAGGAACGAGTCCGGCCACATCGAGCAGCTCGATTGGGACATACCGTGTACCCGCTCGACACCGGTCGTTGCCGCACCGCTCGTCGAGCTCGAGACAGGGACACTCCGTGCGGACAGTGGCCACACCCCGGTTGGGATCGACGGTCGTAAACGGGTAGTTGGCCACATCGACGTCGGCCATCGTCGCCGCCGTATAAAAGGTCGATTTGCCCGCGTTTGGTTTTCCTGCGAGCGCGATAGAGAGCATACCGCGGCGTTCGTCATTCGGGTGGAATTGTTTTTCGGTCGTCAGTCCTCACGAAGAATGTCGTCGATCTGTGTGGCCTGCCCCGACAGGTCAGGTGTGTCTTCGATGAGCCGAAGCACCTCGTGGTCGGTAACGTCTCGGTAGGATTTCTGAGTGGCTTCTTCGATCAGTGCTTTGTCCATACGGAACTCGGTGCCCTCGTAGACGACATCGACGCCGGTTTTATCGAACGAAAGAACGGTCATACCGAGCGTTGTCCATCAAGTCTTAAAAACGTCGCTGTCACCGGTCGGTTCTCTCGGAGGTATGCTTTTGAGACCACAGACAGTCATCTCGGATGATGGCCACCTCGACGCCGCGCGAACGCCTCTCAGAAAACATCACCGAAATCACCACACTGGGAGTCACCGGAACGTGGCTCGCTGCAATGTTTCTCGGAGTTAGCTGGTGGCTCCCGTTTATGCTGTTCGGCTACATCATCATCGTCCCACTGGTAGCGATTCTTTTCGGCGACGAATCCGACATCGAAGAGTGGATCGACGACAAGTTCGACCGCACTGACTCGAATCTACCTGCCCAGTCTGCCAACAGTGAGACGCCCAATTTCGATCCTCTCGAGGAGCTTCGCCACCGTTATGCCAACGGCGAGTTGACCGACGACCAGTTCGAACGGAAACTCGAGAAACTCCTCGAGACCGAGACGCTGGAGGACGCCGCTGAGTGGCATCAACGCCAGCGTGAACGGGAATCCACACGGAACCGCTAAGATCCTTAGTGTTGTGTCAGCCATCCGTCTTACGGACTGTTTATTAGTGTTCGCCTACTGATTCGGCCTGTGTCATCTCCCGGCGACCCGCTCGATGAGCTGGCGATTCCCGACGGCACAACCGTCGAAGAACACGACATCGTCACCGACAGCGACGTGTTGATTGGCTCGAACAGTACTATCGAGTTCGGTATTCGCAGCCGCACGATTGCTGCCGGCGAGCGCGTCTCTTTCGGCCGCCACCTCGAGGTCGACAACGACTGTCGGCTGGATATGCTGTGTGAGATCGACGACAGCCTGCTGGTCGGCTCGGATGCCTACATCGGTGCCCGGTGTCATATCGGCGGTGCGCTATTGGTCTCTGGAGATTTAGATATTGGCGATGACGTCGAAATCGACGAGGGTTTTGAGACCAACGGCTGGATACATACCCGAAACCCGGTTCCCGCGCTCGTGTTTTATTTTATCGTGCTCTCGCAGTTCCTGCGTTTTGGCGAGGCCGAAAAGGCCGAGGAGTTCGCCAGCGCGATTTCGCCCGATGACGTCGACCAGCGACCGCCGCTTGTCGTACCAAAAGGGGCCAAAATTTCCGATGATGCCTGGCGCGTCTCGACGCCCGCAACGATCGGCAACGACTGCCGCCTCCACGGCAACATCCGGGCCGAATCGATTCTGGTGGGTACTGAAACAACGATTTTCGGCAGTCTGCGTGCTCGAGACGATATCACCGTTGGCTCTGAGACGGTGATCATCGGTGATGTCACGACCAGAAACGGTACGGTCACCCTGCATGCGGGCACGGAGGTTCGCGGCGATATCTCCTGTCGTGATCTCGTTGTTCACGACGGTGCGGACGTCCATGGCTCGCTTCGGGCGAAAGGCGAGATGAAACTGATCAGAAAGGCCGACCCGCAGACGGACGACACTGAAAGTGACTCAACTGCATCGGAGCATACTCCCGAGTCTGCGGCCAAGACAGAACCTCAAGAAACTCACTCAACCGACCGCTGACAGGCCTGTTCGAAGACCTGTTGATGAAGCCGGTCGGTGACGGTTTCGGCCAGCGTTTTGAGATTGACTGTATCCTCGCGGTTGTACGAAATCAGCGTCTCGAGTGCGCCATCAACGCCGGATTCGTGCTGTCGCCAAAGTCGAACCGCATCTCGTCCAGAGAGATCCGGGCGCTCGCGCTCGAGTCCGATTTCACCTTCGATGACTTTGAGCCCACCACTCAGTCCGAGTGTTTTGCAGGGATACAGCAAATCGAGGTGCGGACACTCGATTTCAAGGCCAAAGGATGCCTCCAAAAACGGCTGGTCGAACCGAATCCCGTTGAAACTCACAAGCAGACTGGCTTGGTCAATCGCTGCCTGGAGATTCTCTGCAGTGAGATCATCGCCGTGGACAAGCGTGGTTGTCTCGCCTGCCTGATGGTAGCTGACGGTTGTCACCATGTCGTACTCCTGGTTGAGCCCAGTCGTCTCGATGTCGAAAAAGCAGGTCTCTTCTCGGAAGTTCTCGTACAGCCGCCACCGCTCGCTGCTCGGAAACACCTCATTGAAAAACGCCGAATCGCCCATCTCGAGTCGCCGGCTGGCGGTCTCGATGAACGACTCGATGTTGTCTGCGGTCGTCGGCCCCACCAGTGAGGGCTCGAAGCAGTCCCAGTCGGTCGCCCCCTCAGCCCACAGCGTGCGTTCGGTCTGTTCGCCGACGCCACGGACTGGAATAAAGCTGTTTTCGATTCGCACAGCCAACAGAGCGTCCCCGGCCGTCCTAAAGCTCACGCTCTCGAGTCGGTGTCTCTAAGCCCGACTCACCACTACTGTGGAGTATGTGTGGTCGCTACACGCTCACAACCCCTGTCGGCCAACTCTCAGAGCGGTTCGAGGCTGAACCGACCCGCCCGTTGGAGCCTCGCTACAACTGCGCGCCCGGCCAAAAGTTGCCGGTTATTACGGGTGATAACCCTGAGAAACTGCAGTTTTTTGAGTGGGGACTCACACCGCACTGGGCGGACGAAAAAACGGGGCTTATCAATGCCCGATCAGAGACTGTCGAGCACAAACGAAGCTTCGCCGACGCCTATGTGTCTCGCCGGTGTCTTGTTCCATGTGACGGATTTTATGAGTGGGTCGACCGCGGAAACGGCAAACAGCCCTACCGTGTCGCCTTCGAGGACGACCGCCCGTTTGCGTTGGCGGGACTGTGGGAACGCTGGGAGGAACCAACCCGCCAGACCGGTCTCGCGGAGTTCGGTTCCGGCGGCCAGACTGGCGATTCGACCACTCTCGAGACGTTTGCGATTTTAACGACCAAGCCGAACGGTCTCATCTCGGAGTTGCATCATCGGATGGCCGTCATCTTGGAACCCGAGTGTGAATCCGAGTGGCTCGAGGCCACAGTCGAGACTGCGGCTGAACTGCTCGAGCCGTATCCGGACGACGAACTGACAGCATATCCGGTCTCCGAGCGTGTCAACAGCCCAGCCAACGATGATGCTTCGCTGATCGAGCCTGTTGAGGCCTAAAGCGACGCAATAGCGTTCTCGAGGTCGTCGTAGTCGGGGAACTCGGGCCACTGGCTTGCGACCCACGCATATCGGATCGTCAGTTCGCTGTCGATGACGAACACCGCAGGCCGTGGTTCGCTTACCCCAGCCATCCCATCGAGGTCGTTGACGATATCGTACTGTTCGGCGACGCCGTTCTGTGGATCACTGAAAAGCGAATACTCGAGTTTGCGGTCGTCAATGAACGTCATATGTTCGTACGGCGTCGAAATCGACAGCCCGACAACCTGAACGTCGTACTGTTCGTCGAAACCACGCTCGCGGAGTTCGTTCCACATGTAGGTCGCAGGGAACGCACCGTCCATCGGATAGAAGACGACCAAGACAGGCTCCTCGGCAGCCACCGCTGAGAGACGCTTATCGCCCCAGTCTTCGCTGGTTACAAGCGGACGAACAAAATCTGGTGCTTGCTCGCCTTCAGTCGGGTGGTCGGTCTCAGGTAACGTAACGACCGCAAACCCGAGATCCATCAGTTGGCTCCTCCGTAGGTCGTCTCAAGATACGCGACGATGTTGTCGCTTTCTGCCATCGTGACGCCGGTCGCCTCGTCGACAATTACAGGCACTGTTCGAGTGCCGCTGATACGTTTGACCACGTTTCGATCCGAATGCATCGGTTCGACGAACCGCGAATGGTACTCGAGGCCGTATTCCTCGAGTTTGCGGACGACTCGCTCGCAGAACGGACAGGCCTGCAGTCGGTACAACGTAATCGGCGGTTCATCTGCGTTGCTCACGGGCAGTATTCGGTCGACTAACACCTAAGAATGTCGGCGGATTCGTCAGCCGCGTCTGCTTAGTTGGTTGTTGCTACGTCGTTTCTCAGTTGATCCCAACGATCTCAACGTCGAATTCGAGTGTTTTGCCAGCGAGATCGGGGTTGAAATCAACTTTCACAACCTCAGCGTTGACGTGGGTGATCTCGCCGTGCTGGCCGTTTTGGGCCTGGAGGAACGCCCCTTCTGTCGGCTCTTGGCCAAGCATTTCGGCGAGTTCGTCGGTGTCGAACGCTTGGACGTACTCTTCGGTCCACTCGCCGTAGGCCTCTTCGGGTGGGATCTCGAGGGTCGCCGATTCGCCTTCCTCGAGACCGATCAATCCGTCTTCCATGCCTTCGATGACCTGGCCCGCACCGACCTCAACAGTCAGTGGTTCATACGTTCGGTCGGGCTGGGCTTCGGCAAGCCCTGCTTTTTCGGCAACAGCTTGTTTCGAGCTATCGAAGACGGTTCCGTCCTCGAGTCGACCAGTATACTCGATGGTGACTGTGTCACCTGCAG
>LKML01000099.1 GCA_001563795.1 Haloferacaceae archaeon B1-Br10_E2g22
ATTCAGGGTCCGCGCCCGCGGCCGCGATGTCGTTACAGGCGACGTGGACGCCGAGCGTGCCAGCGGCTTCGGCCGCCAGTGAGATTGGATCGGAGCTAACAACCAGTGTTTCGTCGCCGAGATCGATCGCAGCAGCATCCTCGCCGTAGGCTGCTCCGGTCAGCACCGCGGGGTTCGACGCGCCAGTCTGGCTGAGAACGGTCGCAAGCGTCTCGGCATCCAGCTTTCCGATCATCTACCTCAAACTGAGATGTCGTTGTTTTTGTACCTACCGAGTACGGTTGCGCCGATGGGTTTTGAGAGCTATTCGTCGACAAGCTCGATTTCCAGTTCGTCTTCAAGCGCGCGAATCAGCGAGCCTCCAACCCCCGCGCGGGAGGCTCGTCCCTGTTCGACCGCCTCATACTCGTCTTCGTCGACGCCGAGCGTCTCAGCGAGTTCTTCAATTGTCAGGCCAGCGGCTTGGCGGGCGGTTTCGACCCGTTCGTCATAGTTAGTCACCAGATACGGCAGTCGGTCTCGTTCGTAGTTGGTGCCTTCTTTCTCCCAGTGAGTCGAATCACCTTTGCTGGCGTCGTATATTTTGGCCTGCTTCTGTGCGGCGCGTTTTTTCCGGTTGACCGGTCGACTGGTCGAACTGGAGCTGCTGGACGACTGCGAGCCACGAGAGCGGCTTGCGTCCTTTCGACTGTCGTCGTGCGGCGAGCAGTCCGGACACACCAGCAGTTTTGCGCCCGCGACGTTGGCCTTGCTGAGTCTGTTTGAGGCGTTGCCACAGAGTTCGCAGGCATCGCCGTCGCCACCACCACCGCCGCTACCCGTCGAGTATTTCGCCATACTCGTACGTTGGACCGTGGGGTGTTTAATCTTCACCGCCTGCAGGCGGCGTTTGCTCTCGGCGGCGAGTGACACCCCGATGGGTCGACAGTGCAGCCGCTTTCGTATTTGCTTCGGTAGAATTGTGCGTGGGTGCTGTCGTAGAGACAACACCGAGCATCGTTTTTGGTGGTTGAATCCACCCGTACGATGCGTGGGACCGGATTTGAACCGGCGGACCTCTACAGGACAGCGCCCTCAACGCTGCGCCGTTGGCCTGGCTTGGCTACCCACGCTCGTCGTGTGTTTTGTACGCTTTCGCGTACTCATCTATTCCCCTGCCCCCATTAAAAGCCCTTCTTTTTGCGGCTCGCCATGGCTGGGTTTGCCACAGTCGACTCGGTGCCGCCTGTCGGTTTTCGACGGTGCTCCCTGTGAGCTGTATCGGATGTAGACCGCCGAGTGGTTCACGATCCGACGGTCGACAAATAAACGATTTTCACAGTTGGAGACCAACAGTCAGTGTATGCAATTAGTCTCGAAACAACGGGTGCCACTGTTAACAGCCGTGTTGAGTATCGTCTCGCTGGGGTTGGTGTTTAGTGCGGTTGGTGGAGCTGTCCCCGAGTGGGCACTGCCGAGAAACGAGACGCTGATCGCACTCGTTCCACATCTCAACGTCGTGTTCAGTGTCGGCGCGATCCTCGCCATTGTTGGTGGTTGGCGAGCAATTCAACAGGGCGACGTTGAGCGTCATCGCAACCGAATGTTGGTTGCGTTCGGACTGTTCGCGGCGTTTCTCGTTTTCTATCTGTACCGAGTGGCACTGGAGGGCCCACAGGCGTTCGAGGGCCCCGAGACGATCAGACAGTTCGTCTACATTCCGACGTTAGCGATTCACATCCTACTGGCGGTTATCTGTGTTCCGCTGCTGTTTTATGTGCTGCTGATAGCGGTTAGTCGCCCAGTCGAAGAGATCTACCGCAGTCGACATCGGAGCGTCGGCCAGATTGCCGCCGCCCTCTGGCTGATCTCGTTCAGCCTTGGTATTGTTGTTTATGCGATGTTATACGTTCTCTACTAGCTGGTAGAGACTGCATAACAGCTGGTCAGTGGTTTGGCTGTTGGGCTGCATCGTCTTCATACACGTACTTCATAAACAGCGCAAAGAACACCGGCGACAAAAGCGCTGCCGCGAAAATGCCACCGACAATGAGCAGTAACGACTCGTCCGACCCCGGCTCTTCGTCGACTGCTTCGTCGGTGTCTGTCTCTTCATCAGACGGGTCGATCGTCTCATCGACCACATCACCGACGGCGACTGCCCCGAGCATACCGAGTGCTTCGTGAGGCGTACAGATGTACCGAAAGATCTCACCGTCGTCGTCTGCTTCGAACGTATGTTCGAAGGTGTAGCCCGCCTCGGCGGTGCGCTCGCTCTCGAAGACACCGTCTTCGTCGACGACATTGTGCTCGCCACCCTCGCCGGTCCACTCCCAGACGACTGTCGTTCCGGGGTCGATCTGTACGGCTGCTGGCTCGAAATACAGACCCTGATCGCCTTCTCCAACTGAGATTTCGACGGTGTCTTCGCCGCTGTAGTCAACGGTTCCGTCGTAGTTCGGGACGTCATCGAACCAGCCGTCGTACGGATCGTCCTGTGCGGCTGCGGGTGTGGCAACTGCAGCAGTCGCTGCGATCCCGAGGCTCCCACGGAGGAGCGTCCGGCGATTACAGTTCGGTGTTTCGATATCCATACCAAGGGCTATGAGTCACGGAAAATAAGTGCCACTGAAACGGATCGACTGAGTCTGTTAGTCGTCGGCTGCAAACGGCCCCGCAGCGTCGATGACGGGCCGGTCGACCGCTCGGTCGGTCGACTCGCCGTCGATATCATAGGGGTACTCACCGGTTACACAGCCCAGACAGAGATCCTGTCGGTCGGAATCGAGAGTCTCAGCAATGGCATCAATCGACAGATACGCGAGGCTGTCTGCACCGATTTCGTCGCGGATCTCCTCGACTGTTTTATCAGCAGCAATAAGCTCTTGACGGGTTGCCATGTTGATCCCCATATAACACGGTGCGAGAATCTGTGGAGAGCCAACACGCATGTGAACCTCCTTTGCGCCTGCATCGTTCAAGAGTTCGATCAACTGATTCGAGGTCGTCCCCCGAACAATCGAATCATCGATGATGGTGACGGTTTTGCCCTCAATCGTGCTTTTGATCGGGTTGAGCTTCAGGCGCACAGCGCGTTCGCGTTCGTCTTGGGTTGGCATGATGAACGTCCGGCCGACGTAGCGGTTTTTCATCAGCCCCTCGGCGAACTCGACGCCGGGGTCGTCTTCGTCTCGCGGTTCGCCGTCGGCAGTCGTCTGCGTTGCAGCCTCCGCATAGCCGGAGGCGAACGCCCGCCCCGAGTCGGGAACTGGCAAGACGACATCAGTCTCGATGCCACTTTCTTCCCACAGTTTCTCTCCGAGTGTTCGCCGAACGTCGTACACCAGACTCTCGTCGATCACCGAATCCGGGCGCGCAAAGTAGACGTGTTCGAAAAAGCAGTGGGCGGTGTGTTCGTTGTCGACGAGTTGGTAGGAATCGTAGCCTGTGCCGTCGGGATTAAGAACGATGAGTTCGCCCGGCCGCACGTCCCGAACGAGTTCGCCATCGAGAGTATCGATAGCTGCCGACTCGGAGGTCAGCATATAGCCGTCGTCAAGTTTGCCGATACACAACGGACGGTTGCCCTGTGGGTCTCGAACGCCGATGACGGTGTCGTCGTGCATAATTGTCAGCGAGTATGAGCCATGGATTCGCTGCATCGTGTGTTTGACCGCTCGGATGAGGTCTTCTTCCAGAAGGTTGCGGGCAATGTCGTGGGCGATCACTTCGGTGTCGCCATCCGATGTAAAGGCATGACCCAATCCGGCGAGTTGCTCGCGGATCTCATCGGCATTCACGAGATTACCGTTGTGCGACAGCCCCAGCGAGCCGGATTTAAACGAGACTGAAAACGGTTGGGCACAGCAGGTTCCAATCGAGCCCTCTGTTGGGTACCGGACGTGGCCGATTCCGTTCGGGCCGTTGAGGTTGTCGAGGTCGGTTTTGTCGAACACATCTCCGACGAGTCCCATCTCGACGTGGCTGTGTTGTTGAAAGCCGTCGTGGGTGACAATACCCGCGGACTCTTGGCCTCGGTGTTGAAGTGCGTACAGTGAGTAGTACAGCGGTCGTGCGACAGGGCGATCGGTTAGTGCAATCCCGACGACGCCACATTTTTCGGTTGGTCCGTCGACGGGTTGACGGTGCGAATCCCGGCCGTGTTCCATACCACTGGTAGAACAGTCGATGGCTAAAAACCCCGTGTTTGTGCTGTCCTCGTGTGTACTGGCGTCTTGAATATGCACGTCTGTGCATACTCGACGGACGATTCGGCTGTTGCTTGCTAATGGACGTCGATGTCGACCGCCTCTCTCAGGACACGGTGTGGGCTGGATGCGTACGCCACAGTGGCCACAACTGTCGTGATCTCGGCTGCGTTGACACTCTGGGAAGGTGTGTATCGTCGAACGGTGATCGGGACGAGATCGACCCGAGAGAAGAATTTATTCGCCAGCTTTCGACTGCCACTCGTAGTCGCGTCGTTTCGCCGATTTGCCGAAGCCGCACGACGAGCAGACTTTTTTCCGGGAGTGATAGGATTTCTCGCCACAGCGTCGACATTTGACGTGTGTCGTTTTGTTCTTCTTGCCCTGCGTTGGGGTTCCTGATCCGGTCATACAGTTATCGAGACGACGTTATCGCCGCGTATAATGGTTGTGTCTTCGACCGACTCGACGGTCAACTCATCGAAGCTATCGATCTCATCGCCCGCGTGCGGAGCGTCAAGCACCACATTCATGTGTTGATCATAGCCCGCAAGCGTCCCGACATAGGCGGTTCCGTCCTTTAGGGCGACAGTTACGGTCTCATCCAGAGACGCCTCAAGAACATCGAGGGGTCGTCCACTCATACGGTCACAGCCTCTGGTTTCGGTAATAAACGTACCGGAACACCACGACACACCCACACTGACCGAACAGTTGGTCCGGCCTCGGCGGGCGAAATCACGAAAACCCATGCAGTTTTTAACACCACACGTCCAACGCCCTCGTACCAACGAACCCGCGGGAAACTGTCGACGCACAGTACACAGCGGACGTCGACACAGCGGGGCCAGACCGACGCAGACAACGCCGGGGCGTTTGGCCCCCAGATGCGGGCAGGATTTGATACATATGGAAATCGAAATCGCAACAATTGGCGGCTACGAGGAGGTTGGACGGCAGATGACGGCCGTTCGCGCAGGCGATGATGTCGTCGTCTTCGATATGGGTCTGAACCTCTCGCAGGTGCTGATCCATGATAACGTCCAGACCGAACAGATGCACAGTCTCGATCTGATCGATATGGGTGCAATCCCCGACGACCGGGTGATGAGCGACCTCGAAGGCGACGTCCAAGCGATCGTCCCCACCCACGGCCACCTGGATCACATTGGGGCAATCTCCAAACTGGCTCATCGCTACAACGCACCAATCGTTGCCACCCCCTTCACAGTTGAGCTGGTCAAACAGCACATTCAGGGCGAATCCAAATTCAACGTTGAAAACGATCTCGTCAAAATGGAAGCCGGCGAGACGATGTCGATTGGCCAGACCGGCCAAGTCGACTTGGAGTTCGTCAACGTCACCCACTCGATTATCGATGCGATCAACCCCGTTCTCCACACGCCCGAGGGCGCGGTCGTCTACGGGCTCGACAAACGAATGGACCACACGCCCGTCATCGGCGATCCAATCGATATGGATCGGTTCCGTGAGATCGGCCGCGAAGGCAATGGTGTGTTGGCCTACATCGAAGACTGTACGAACGCTGGCCGGAAAGGTCGGACTCCCTCGGAGGCAGTCGCCCGTCGACATCTCAAAGACGTGATGACCTCAATAGAGGACTACGACGGCGGCATTGTGGCGACCACCTTCTCCAGTCACATCGCGCGCGTAAAATCGCTTGTCGAGTTCGCCGAGGATATGGGTCGCAAACCCGTCCTGTTGGGTCGGTCAATGGAGAAGTATTCGGGTACAGCCGAACGCCTTGATTTCGTGGAGTTCCCCGAAGACCTCGGCATGTACGGCCACCGCAAATCGGTCGACCGCACGTTCAAGCGGATTATGAAAGAGGGCAAAGAAAACTTCCTGCCGATTGTGACGGGCCACCAAGGCGAGCCACGGGCGATGTTAACCCGGATGGGTCGCGGCGAGACGCCGTACGAACTCGATACCGGTGATAAGGTGATCTTTTCGGCACGCGTGATTCCAGAGCCGACAAACGAGGGCCAACGATACCAATCCGAGCGGCTCTTGGGAATGCAGGGTGCCCGAATCTACGACGACATTCACGTTTCTGGACACCTTCGCGAAGAAGGTCACTTCGAGATGCTGGATGCACTCCAGCCCCAGCACGTTATTCCGGCCCACCAGAACCTCAAAGGCTTTGCACCCTACGTCGATCTCTGTGAATCGCTCGGCTACGAGTTGGGTCGTGATCTGCACGTCACGCGCAACGGTAATCTCATCCAACTGGTGGAGGAATGACCCAGAACGCCACGGAAAAACGGGTGCTTGGAGCGATCAGCCAGCGGCGCGAGCAGGTCAACGACGCAATCGAGGTCGAGTTGCCACTTGACGAGCCAGAACGGCTGTATGAGGCCTCCAGATACATTCTGCAGGCCGGCGGCAAACGACTCCGGCCGACGGTGACGCTCCTTGTCGGCGAGGCACTGGCAGAACTCGACGCCAGTGAGGCCGAGTATCGGGCGTTTCCGACGGCCGCAGGCGGCGAGGTCGACCTCATGCGAGCGGCGGTCGCCATCGAGATCATCCAGTCGTTCACGTTGATTCACGACGACATTATGGACGACGATGACCTGCGGCGTGGGGTTCCAGCAGTCCACAACGCCTACGACACCGAAACCGCCATTCTGGCCGGCGATACGCTGTATTCGAAAGCCTTCGAGATCATGGCAGACGTCGGTGGCGATCCGGCCAACACGCTTGAAGTCATGCGCCAACTGTCGTCGACCTGTACCAAAATCTGTGAGGGCCAATCGTTGGATGTCGCCTTTGAGTCTCGCGACGACCTGAGGCCCGAAGAGTATCTGGAGATGGTCGAACGCAAAACTGCCGTTCTCTACGGGGCGGCCGCAGCCGTGCCGGCACTGCTGTTGGACGCCGACGAGGAAGTCGTCGACGCCATGTACCGCTACGGCGTCGAGTCGGGCAAAGCCTTCCAGATTCAAGACGACGTGTTAGATCTCACCGTCCCAAGCGAAGAACTCGGCAAACAGCGTGGGTCGGATCTCGTCGAAAACAAAGAGACGCTGATCACCCTCCATGCCCGCCAGCAGGGCGTCGACGTCGACGGATTGCTCAGCGACTCGACGGTCGAAAGCGTCACCGAAGCCGAGATCGACGCGGCTGTCGAGACACTAGAAGAGGCAGGCAGCATCGAGTACGCCCGCGAGATGGCCGAAGAGCTCACTGCCCAGAGTAAAGAACGACTCGACGTACTTCCGGACAACGAGGCCAGCGACCTCCTTGCGGATCTGGCTGACTACCTGATCTCACGGGGCTACTGACCGACTTCAGACAAAACCAAGACCGCTATTCACCGGAAATACGGTGTGATCGGCTCCGAAACAGGGTTTTTACTCACTCAATTCATCGAGCGCCGAAAGGACTTCTTCGGCGTGTTCATCCGGTGAGACTCCCTCAAATACCGCTGCGATATCGCCGTCGGGGTCGACGATGTACGTGTTCCGAAACACACCGTCGAACGTCCGGCCGAACATGTTTTTCTCGCCGTACGACTCGTAGGCACGGCCAACCTCGCCATCCGGGTCCGAAAGCAGCTCGAACGGAAGGTCGTGTTTCTCGGCGAACGCCGCGAGATCATCGACTGGGTCGTCGCTAATGCCGAACACCCGGACGCCGCGGTCGTCGAACGCCGCAAACCGGTCACGAAAGCTCGTGGCCTCGGTTGTACAGCCCGGCGTGTCGGCTCGTGGATAAAAGTACACCACCGCATAGCCGTCGACACTCGACAGCGAGACGGGCTCGTCGTCTTGGTTCGAAAGCGAAAACCCGGGGGCAGTATCGCCAACTGAGAGCATACCTGCGGCTTTGTGTGGCCGGCCAAAGTAGTTGCGTATCCGCGGCTCCAGTGTGGTCGTCGACCGAATCATTAAGCCAAC
>LKML01000033.1 GCA_001563795.1 Haloferacaceae archaeon B1-Br10_E2g22
GAGTATCTCCACGAGGAGTTCGACGGCGAGTGGACGCCTGGTCGACTTGCAGAGTCACGAATCGAACAGTAGTCAGAGAGGACAGTCTTTCGAACAACTCAGTCGTCGCCTTTGTACGCTCCCTCGCGTTTTCGAATACTCTCGACACGAATCGTCTGCGACTCGTTCAACACTCGACAGCCGAGCCGATAGTCACCGACGCGAAGTTTTTGAAACGGTGAGTTCTGTAGCGGTTCGAGAAACGCAGTCGGTTCGCGCCATTCGGAGGTTACGACATCGTCGAGTTTGTCGATAATTCGCTGTTGCGTCGATGGCCGTAGCTGGCCGAGTTGTTGTTCGGCTCGCGGCGAGAACACCCAGTTCCACTCGCCCTTACTCGTCATCTGTACCGTACTGTGATCGGATCTCGTCGCTGGGGATCGAATCAGTCTCGTCGAGTTGGGCCTCGCTAATTGCGATATCCTTCCAGAGACCAGCTCCCTCCGGGTGATTTACCGAGTCCCGAAGCGCGTATCGGATGAACTCGCTGCGGCTGTTGAACCCACGCTCGCGCCACGTCTCGTCGACGACCTCCAAGAATGGCCGCGAAATCCGGAGGTTGATCCGGTCGATTTCAGGGTCGCTGTCGTTTGCGTCGGCTTGTGACATACGTGTGTACATCCGAAAGACACACACAAAAACACACCGGCAGTCAGGTCACAGAATCCAGTCGACTGTTCTCGATTATAGTCGTGAGAGGCTCAAAATCCGTACCGTTTGTGTGCCTCATCAATCGGGACGATTTCCAGAACACGCACCTCTTTTTTGTCCTCTAGAACAGTATAAATCGCCGTATACGTGCGAGAGATGTGTAGTCGATAGCGTTCACGTCGACCATCGATAGGGAGCTTTTCTTTGTCCCCGTGTCCACGTCCGGGATATGGATTGTCGGCAAGGTATCGAAGCTTCTCGGTACAGATGCGGGTTGTTTTCTCATCAGCGACGGACAGAAACTCACGGGCGTCATCACCGAGCAAAACCTCGTACTCAGACATCGTCGAGTGCGGTCAGCTCGCTGGTGTCTGCGTCTTCGAGATCCTGAAACCGTTGTTCCAACTCTTGGCGTCGACGCTGTTGGGCCATCTCCTGAAGGAGATCGTCATACGTTTGGCCGGGCTCTTTGAGTTCGTGCAGTTCGCTGTGCGTTTCGGCGGTAACCGGGATTCGTTTGTCTGCCGACATAGGCTCTGCCAGCACGTACAGGACTTACAGTCTTAACAGTTACTTCGCCGGACTTGCTCACTCAACTGGCGTAATCGTCGACTCGATCGGCCCACCCGGCCGCAACGTCGGCGTCGCTCGCAGATCGTTCAACGCGCTACGTTCGACGTCGACATCGAACGACTGGACAATCGTCGCCAGCGCGAGTCGGGCACCCGTAATCGAGAACTGTCGACCGATACAGGCGTGGGGGCCACTACTGAACGGGAAGTAGGCCGGTACCGACTGCGCAGAGCGGTCAAGCCACCGATCCGGATCGAACTGCTCGGGACTGTCGAAATATCGCCCATCACGCTGGATCGACCACTGCGGCATGATAACGGCCGCCCCCTCCGGAACGCGGTACTCACCAAGCCGTACGTCGGCCGAGGCCTGTCGGAAGACGGCCCACGCTGCAGGGTAGAGCCGCAGCGCTTCCTGGAACACCCGACCAGTATATTCGAGATCAGACACGTGGTCGTACTGCGGCGTCGACTCGCCGATTACCTGATTGGCCTCTTCGCGGACCTGCTGGCGAACCTCGGGATGCTTCGAGAGCAGACACTGCGTATACGTGAGCGACAGCGCGGTGGTCTCGTGGCCAGCGATCAGAAACGTTGCGACCTCATCGCGGATCTGGTTGTCGGGGTACTCGACGTCCGGGTCGCGTTCGGCCTTGATAAGCAACGAGAGCATATCCCGCGGCTGGTCGTCGTCGGGGCCACGCTCGGCGAGATCGGCGCGTCGACGCTCGATCAACTCCTCGGCAAGCCCCAAAATTCCCTCGGCGGCCCGTTTAAATTCGGGATCCGTCCGGGTTGGGACCCATTCGGGTGTGACGGCGTCAAGACTGAACTCGAACTCATCGCCAGCGACCTGCATCCAAGAGTGGAACTGCTCGGCGCGCTCGCGGCCAATATCCTCGCCGAGTAAGATTTCGGAGGCGACCCGCACGGTGAGCGCGGTCATCTCGCCGTGGAGGTTTCGCGTGATGGAGTCGCCCTCGCCAATCGCGGTCGACCATTCGTCGACCAGCGTCTCGACGCGTCGACCCACGGTGTTCGCATATGCCCGGACCTGCGGGCCCATGAACGCTGGTCCCATGATTGATCGCTGTTGGCTCCAGAGGTCGCCCTCGCTTTGGACCAACCCCTGTGTGGCGATCAGTGCGGCCGGACCGCTGGCTGGCACACGGCTGAACTCCGCGGGCCGCGACAGCGCGTCGTGGACCAACTCGGGGTTGGTGACGATCACGAGCGGCGCGCGGCCCGGAATCGGCACCGCCGCAGCGTCCTCGAATCGCCCTTGCATTGCTTCGATAAATCGAAAGGTATCGTCGCCGAACCGAACCGCGTTCAACAGACCGGATTGGGGTGGATTCGGCAGTTCGCGTCCCATGTGTTCTATACGGGTCGAATCGGCTTGTAGGTTGGGCTAAGGGTACCTTTTAAGCAACCCGCCTCCCTGTGTTGAATCATGTACGACACGGTGCTGGTTCCAACTGACGGCAGCGACACCGTAGAGCAGACGCTCCTCCATGCCCTCCGGTTGGCGAGCGACACAGACGCAACAATTCAAGTGCTGTACGTCGTCGACACCCGCGCGATCCACGCGGCCGACCCAGACGACCGAGACGAGGTCGAGGCGGATCTCGAAGCCGCGGGCGAAACAGCCGTTGAGGTCGTCGCTGACCGCGCCGCCGCAGAGGATATCGAGGTCGAAACCGCCATCCGGCGCGGCACGCCCGACAAGGAAATTGTCCGCCACGCCGACGAAACTGACACCGACGTGATCGTCATCGGCACCGACGGCAAAACCCCCCGCGAGAAGCTCCAAGCACTCGGCAGCGTCTCCGAGCGCGTCGTCGAGAATGCACCGATCCCGGTGTTCGTTATTAAAGGCCAAGCCACGGCGTAGCCCGCGAGCGACACGCTTAACCGCAAAAAAGCGTGAGAAGGGACAATGAGTATCGTCCGGGTGATGGCCCAATGAGCTCCGAAACCGTCGCCGAGCCCGACCCGTTCGAACAGGCCTGTCAGGCCCTCGTCGACCAAATCATCGACGGCGAGGTCGACCGCGACGACCTCGAATCCGCCAAGCTTGCGGTCTGCTCGGAGTTCTCGGCACCCAAGGTTCCAAAAAACACCGAGCTGCTCGAACACGCTCCAACTGAGCACCGCGAGACGGTCAAAGCCGTCGTCAAGCGCAAACCGGTCCGGACGGCCTCGGGCGTCTCACCGGTGGCGATTATGACCTCGCCACACATGTGTCCGCACGGCAAATGTCTGTACTGTCCGGGCGGGCCAGCCAGCGAGTTCGATTCCTCCCAGAGCTATACGGGCGAAGAGCCGGCGGCCGCCCGCGGCGTCCAAAACGACTACGATCCGTACGGCCAAGTCACCCTGCGGCTCCACCAACTCCGGACGATTGGACATCCCGTCGACAAGGTCGAGCTGATTTTGATGGGCGGCACCATGACCGCCCGGAGCCACGACTACCAAGAATGGTTCGTCAAGCGCGCACTCCAGGCGATGAACGACTACGATTTGAGTAGCGACCCCGAGGCCGCCGAGGGTGTGAGCTTCGCTCAGGACCCCGACGAGTACGAATTTACATATCTCGAAGACGTGATCGCCGAAAACGAGACCAACGAGATCCGTAACATCGGGACGACGTTCGAGACGAAACCCGACTGGTGTGATCCCGAGCAGATCAATCGAATGTTGGATCTCGGCGCGACGAAAGTCGAGGTCGGCGTCCAGACCACCTACGAGCGCATCAACCGAGAAATGCACCGCGGGCATGGCAACCAGGCGTCGATTGACGCGAACCGTCGACTCCGAGACTCAGGATTCAAAGTCGGCTTCCACATGATGCCCGGCCAGCCAGGCATGACCAAAGAAATGTGTCTGGAGGACTTCCGCCAACTCTTCTCGAATTCGGATTACAAACCCGACTACCTGAAGATCTATCCCACACTCATCGTCCGCGATACGGTCACCTACGACATGTGGCGGCGCGACGAGTACGAACCGCTGAACAACGAGGAGGCCGCCGAACTCATCAGCGAAATCATGGGGATGATTCCAAAATACACCCGCCTCCAGCGCGTCCAGCGCGACATCCCGGCGGACTTCATCGACGCTGGAGTCTGGAAGTCGAATCTCCGACAGCTGGCCTCCCAGCGCGCCGATGAAAAGGGAATCGAGATCCGGGACATCCGCGCCCGCGAGGTCGGGATGAACGAGGCCGATCCGAACGTCAACGACATCGAACTCGACATCATGACGTACGAGGTCTGTGGCGGCACCGAACATTTCATCAGCTTCGAGGACCCTGTTCAGGATCTGCTTATCGGGTTTTGTCGACTCCGGTTCCCGAACGATCCAGTGCGACGGGAGCTCCAGAACGCAGCTATCGTCCGCGAGCTACACGTCTACGGCAGCGAAGCCGGGATCGGCAAGGAAGCCGGCGACCGCGACTGGCAGCACCGCGGCTACGGGAAAAAGTTGCTCGCAAAAGCCGAGGAGTTGGCCGGTGAGGCGGGCTACAACAAACTCAGCGTGATCTCCGGCATCGGGGTTCGCCAGTACTACCGCGAGAAGTTGGACTACGTCCAAGATGGCCCGTACGTCAGCAAGTGGCTGTAGGCCGTCGGTAGTTGCTACCCGGCGTTAGTCGTCTTTTACTACACCAACGATACGGAGTCGACTATCGTCGACAACTCATTTGTCGTTTATAATAGTTATAAAAGACTAATTAGTCGGTTGGCTACCTGATGGTATGGACAGCCTACTGACGGACCAGACGGCAGTGATCACGGGCGGGGCAAGCGGGTTCGGTCGGGCAATCGCGCGGACGTTCGCCGACCATGGTGCGGACATCATCGTCGCCGACATTCGCACGGAGCCGCGCGAGGGCGGCGAGCCAACACATGAACTGATCGAACGCGAGACCGACCGGCGGGCGGAGTTCGTCGACTGCGATGTCACCTCACCCGACGACTTGGTGGTTGCCGTCGACGCCGCCGACGAACTCGGCGGAATCGACATTATGGTGAACAACGCGGGCATCACCAACGAGACCGACTTTCTGGAGGTCACCGAAGCCGAGTACCAACAGCTGATGGATATCAACGTCAAGGGCGTCTTTTTCGGCTGCCAAGCGGCGGGCAAAAAGATGGTCGAAACCGGCGGCGGCACGATTATCAACATGTCGAGCGCGGGAGCCTACCGGGCGATGGCCGAGATTTCGACGTACTGCGCCTCAAAAGCCGCCGTGCGGACGCTGACCTACGCGCTGGCCGACCGCTTCGGTGGCGACGACATTCGGGTGAACTCGATCAATCCAGGCTTCAGCAACACACAGATGACAGCCAACTCCGCGCTCGGGAACGGTATTCGGGGTCGAGTCAACGCCAAACTGATCAAACAGACGATTCCTGCGGGACGGTTCGGCGAGGCCGACGAGATCGCCAACGTCGCGCTGTTTTTGGCTAGTGATATGAGTTCCTACGTTAACGGGGAGTCGATTCTGGTCGACGGCGGGATGATCCACACCTGAATAGTCGACGCCTACTTATAAGCGAACAAGGGACACAACCGCTTTGGCTCGCTGGGAGAACTGTACAGCTATGTCCGACTCGGTCGACGAAGCCACCGATCACACCCCAACCGGGGAGTGGCGACTGATCCGCGAGGAGGCCCGCTCTGGCCCCATGCAGATGGCACTCGACGAGATCGCCGCCGAAACCGCCGCCGCGGGCGGCCCCCGAACCGTTCGTGTGTATCAGTGGGAGCCCGGCTGTCTCTCGTTGGGGTATCACCAAGACCCAGAGACGGTCGACTGGGCGGCCTGCCGCGAGCAGGGGATCGACGTCACCCGTCGACAGACCGGCGGCGGCGGCATCTACCACGACACGTCTGGTGACATTTCGTACTCGATCACCGCACCGGCCGAGGAGTTTCCGAGCGACCTTCTGGAAGCGTACCACCAGCTCTGTGAGCCGGTGTTGGACGCCTTCGAGCGGATGGGCGTCGACGCGAATTTCGTCGACAGCGAGGCCGGCGCGCTCTACACCCCCGCGTGCTATCTTCGCGCGCTCCACCCGGCCCACGACATCGTCGCCGGCGGTCGAAAAATCAGCGGCAACGCCCAGTACCGCCGGAAGGACGCGGTGATCCAGCACGGCTCGCTCACCTACAGCGTCGGTGCGGATCGGCATCTCTCGACGTTCGTCGACCCGCCGACCGACCCGGAGACGTTCAGCAACCGGGTGACAGGCGTCGACGAGCAGGCCGACTGTAGTCGGGCAGACGCAGTCGCGGCCCTCGAAGCCGCGCTGGCGGAGTGGTGTGGGGCCACTGAGGGCTCTTGGACTGACGCGGAACTTAAAAAAGCTCGCGAGCGAGTTGCCGAGCGGTACGGTGATGCAGAGTGGGTTCGGCGCGATCCAAGCGAGCGATAAACGTCATATGCTGTTCTGACACCAGAGACACCGCAAACCCATGCTGGCGTAGTAGTCGACATCCTTCTTCTACCTAAATTTAGAACAAAGAAGTATCTATGAGTAAATATACTGCCGTTCCCCAATATATTAAATCTACTGGTGCATGAGATACAAGACTGGTATCATCGGTACAGGGCTCTGTTGCTGTCGACCGCAGAACTGCTCGCCGTGTCGACCACTACCAGTACAAAACATGCTGTGCAGTTTATGACTCTGTATTTTACACAATAGTTTTAACAGGTCCGGGAGTCATTACTGCTGATAATGGGCGTCACAGATACATCAGTCCACCTGTACTGGGCAACCGGCTGCACGAGCTGTCTCCGCGTGAAAGAGTTTTTGGAGCGAAATGACCTGTCGTTTGTCTCGCACAACGTCGTTCAAAAGGGCGGATCGACGGCCGATCCGGAGACCGAATCGAGCGTCGGTATTCAGGGCGTCGACCCGGATCTTATGGATGAGATGGCCCAGTTGGGGCTTCCGCAGCACGTGCCAATCGTGCGACGCGGCGAAGAGTGGGCAGACGGCAAAGATTTGGCGAACGTCGCCGAACTCGTCGGCATCGAATACGACGCAGAACCACTCCCAGTCGACGAACTGTACCGTCGGCTCACTGTCCTTTTGGAAACTACCCAAACGTATCTCCCGCTGCTGCCTGACGAGGAGTTGGAAACCCACATCCCGAACCGACCGCGGAGCTATGCTGACCTCGTCCAGCACATCTTCAGCCTTCCCGATGTCTTTCTGATGCACGAAGCGGGGGTGCCGATGGAGGGCGTGCCGCGTATGGAGCACCACTGGGACCACTATTCGAAGACCGCGCTGCGAACCTACGGCTCGTCGGTTCAGGGTCGGTTGGACGACTGGTTCGAGACTGCTGGCCAAACCTGTGACTGGTCCGAAACAGCCGACGTGTTTTGGGGCCAACCAAGCAAACACGCATTCTTCGAGCGAACGACATGGCACACCGGACAGCACGTCCGCCAACTCGAGTGGGTTCTCGAAGAAGTCCTTGCAATCGATCTCGACACCCCGCTCGACCCGGCGCTGTGGGAGGGGCTTCCGATGCCCGAAAAAATCTGGAACGAAAACTAATCCGCCGTCGACTCTCTCACGACGACTACTGGCTGCAGCTCCTGGCTACTGATTTTGTGCGTCGACAACGGCGACACCGGCAAGGTTGACGATGTCTTTGACTTCGTCGCCTCGCTGGAGGACGTGAATCGGTTTATCCATCCCCACGAGCATCGGGCCGATAGCTTCGGCCCCACCGAGCCGCTGGAGGAGTTTGTAAACGATGTTGCCGGCTTCGAGGTTCGGGAAGATCAACACGTTCGCCGGCCCATCAAGCTCCGAAAAGCCGTACGTGCTGTCGACGATTTCTTCGACAACAGCTGTGTCGGCCTGCATCTCGCCGTCGACAGGGAAGTCGACGGATGAATCCGTGTGAAGCTGGTCGACGGCGTCCCGAATCTTGGCCGTTCCCTCGTTGCGAACGCTGCCGAAGTTCGAGTACGACAGCATTGCGGCCCGCGGCTCGATGTTGAAGCTCCGTGCGAGCTCGGCCGTGTGTTTGGTTACTTCAGCCAGCACATCCGCGTCCGGGTCCTGGTTGACGGTTGTATCCGCACAGAAGACGACGCGGTTTTTGAACGTCAACAGATAGACGCCGGCGGCGTAGTTGGCATCTTCGGCTGTGCCGATTACCTGCAGCGGTGGTCGCAGTGCCGACGGATAGTGGTGAGTGAGTCCCGTGAGCATGGCGTCGGCGTCGCCCATCTCGACCATGACGCTGCCCAGATAGTTGGTATCCCGCTCGACGAGATCGGCCGCCTCGCCCCGCGTGATTCCTTTGCGCTGACGCAGTTCGTACAGTCGGTCGGCATACGTCGCAAGCGACTGTTCCTGTGGGTCGACGACCTCCGGCTCGAACGATAGCCCCAGTTTGTTTGCGACCCGCGTAATCTCGCTTTCGTCGCCCAGCAGTACTGGTTCGGCGATTCCCTCCTCTTCGAGCTGGTAGGCTGCCCGAATCATTTTTTCGTCCGTTCCTTCCGCGAGCGCCACCCGCTTGGGATCGCTTTTGGCCTTGTTGAGCACGATCCGCATCATCTCGCGGGATTTGCCGAGGCGGGCTTCCAGCGTTTCGGTGTAGCTGTCAATGTCGATCTCGGTGCGCGCAACACCGCTGTCGACGGCGGCCTGCGCGACAGCAGGAGCAACCTCGAACAGCACGCGCGGATCGAGCGGTTTGGGGATCACGTAGTCGGGGCCGAACTGGAGCGGCTCGTCACCGTAGGCTTTGACGACTGCGTCGGGCACGTCCTGGCGGGCCAACTCAGCCAGTGCCATTGCCGCTGCGCGCTTCATTTCTTCGTTGATATCGGTTGCCCGCACGTCGAGCGCGCCGCGGAAAATGAAGGGAAAGCCCAACACGTTGTTGACCATGTTCGGATAGTCCGACCGACCGGTCGCCATAATCACGTCATCATCGCGGGCCGATTTGGCGTCCTCGTAGGTGATCTCGGGGTCGGGGTTTGCCATGGCGAAGATGATCGGATTGTCGTTCATCGATTGGACCATCTCTTGAGAGACAATACCGCCGACAGAGAGCCCGACAAAGACATCGGCTTCTTCGAGTGCGTCGGCAAGCGAGCCATCGGGGATGTCGCGGGCGAACTCCTGTTTGAACTCGTTGATCTCGTCGCTCCGGCCGGTCGTGATAATCCCCGAAGAGTCGCACATCGTGATGTTCGACTTCGTGGCTCCAAGCGAGAGATAGAACCTCGCGGTCGCAATCGCCGACGCGCCCGCGCCCGAGAAGACGATGTTGAGGTCTTCGAGGTTTTTGTCCGTGATCTCGACGGCGTTGAGCAGTGCTGCACCCGAGATGATGGCGGTCCCGTGTTGGTCGTCATGGAAGACGGGAATATCCATCTGCTCGCCGAGTCGACGCTCGATCTCGAAGCATTCGGGTGATTTGATGTCTTCGAGGTTGATCCCGCCGAACGTCGGCTCCATCGGCGCGACTGTGTCGACGATCTCGTCGGCTGTCTCGAGGTCGAGTTCGATATCGAACACGTCGATATCTGCAAACCGTTTGAACAGGACGCCTTTGCCCTCCATCACTGGTTTGGAGGCTTGCGCGCCGATATCGCCGAGCCCGAGCACCGCCGACCCGTTGGAGACGACGCCGACGAGATTGCCTTTCGCCGTGTACTGAAAGGCGTCCCGAGGCTCATCTGCGATATCCACACAGGGCGCGGCAACGCCCGGCGAGTAGGCCAAACTGAGATCCCGCTGTGTGTTGGTTGGTTTGGTTGTCGCGATCTCTATTTTGCCTGGCGGCTCCTGTCGGTGGTACTCTCTCGCGTCGTCATCCATTCCCATACTACCCTCTTCTGTCCACGACTCAAAAAGGTATGTATAAATTTACTATTAAAAACCGAAAATCGGGTCGACCTGTCCATGTAGAGCTATCCGTGGTTAGTCATCCGCGGGCTGGGGAGTGCGGTGCTGCGGTGACTGTATGTGCTGGCGAGCGGTGGTCATTCCGAGTCGGTCGTTGGTCAGTGCAATGCTTTCGGCGGCGGATTTCCGGCCGACAAGCGCGCGGATCGCATCGATGTTTTCGGGGACGACGTTTGCCTCCTGGTGGATCGACTGGAACAGATACAGATCGGTGCCCTCCACGGCAATCGATTCTTCCCACAGACAGTTCTCCCAGAGATCTCCCCGCGGTCGACCGGCGTCCGTGGCGAACTCTTTGAGCGCGGCCGTGCCGTCGATACGCAGCTCCGGTGGCACGACGAACAGTCGCGACTGTCTCGACAGCAGGTCCGCAACTGCCGAAGCCGATGGTTCGGTCTCGAGCGTGAGGTTCACGCTGTGGAGGTGCATGAGCGTTGCTGGCACCGTGACGCCAAGCGTGTCGATATCCACATCGGGGAAGATCGTCTGGACGTCAGGCCCGTGGTGCGAGGGAAGCGTGACCGGGTCCGGCAGAATGTCGTTGATAGGCCCGCGATCCGTCTCGCCGGGATCGCCACCACGGCGGATGAGTGTCGCCCGAGCTTTGTCGACGCCGTACTCACCGTCAATCGGCTCCAACAGGCGCGAGAGGCCGGTCGTGTTGCAGGAGACGACACGAAGCAGCTCCGCGCCGGCGGCGTCGTCGTAGTTCGCCTGGGCGACGAAACTCTCGTCGACGGTGTCGGGCGATTCACCACCCTGGAGAATCGCTGGCGTGTCGTGTTCTCTGTAGAGCGAACAGTTCTCCGCACCGACGCCGGAGGGGGTGGCGTCGACGATCACGTCGCACTCGCTGACGAGATCCGCGACCTCCCCGTGGAGATCGATTCCGGCCTCGTCGAACAGACGAGACCGTTCGGGGATCGCGCTGTACAGCGCGTACCCCTTTTGAACCGCAGCTTCGGCTTCGAAGTTCGGACGAGTTTTCGCCACGCCGATGAGTTGCATGTCGGGCTGGAGACGGATACCGTCGGCAACGCGTTTACCGATGGTTCCGTACCCATTCACTCCCACACGTATCATGATGGTATATGCAGCAACCCTCTGTATAATTGTTTCGGTGGTTTAAGTGATGAAATTAACTCACCACCGAGTAACTTCCCGCGCTATGCTCCCCGTCGGTTGTCACTCTAGGACTGCCGGATTCGCGATATACTGGTGGTCGACGGCCTCACCGTTCAGAATCCGGAGCATGTTTTTCGCGGTGGTTTCGAGCATCTCGGTCCGTGTCTCCACCGTTGCGCCCGCCAAGTGGGGTGTCACTGACGCCGTCTCACAGTCAAAGATCGGATCGGTCGGCTCCGGCGGTTCGCTGGGGTAGACGTCGATCACCGCGCCGCCAATTGTCCCCGTTGTGAGTGCCTCGGCCAGCGCGTCGTGGTCGACGACCCGACCGCGCGCGGTGTTGATCAACACGGCCGTCTCCTTCATCCGGTCGAACGCCGCTGCGTCGATCATCCCTGTTGTCTCTTCGGTGAGCCGGACGTGGAGGCTGACGAACTCCGACGCCGAAAGCAGCTCGTCCAGCTCGACCCGTCGCGCGCCGATTTCGTCGACTCGCTCCTGGTCGACGTAGGGGTCGGCAACGAGGAACTCAACGTCGAACGGTTCGAGCCGCTTGGCGGTTTCGTAGCCTGCTGCGCCGAGACCGACGATACCCACCGTTTTGTCGCGGAGCTCGGTCCCCCACCAGTCTGGCGACCGCCAGCCGCCGGCCCGGACGTGATCGCTGGCCTCGTGGAGATCACGAATATGCGAGATCACTGAGCCGACGACGAACTCCGCAACCGCAACCGCGTTCATACCCGGCGTGAAGGCGACGACCACCCCGTGTTTGGTTGCGGCGTCGAGATCGATGTTGTCGAGTCCTGATCCGGGTCGACCGATGACGCGCAGGTCCGGAGAAGCCTCGAACAGTGTCGACGTGTAGTCGTTTTCCGAGTGGACGAACAGCCCGCTGGCCCCCTCGGCGTACTGGATCAGCTCGGCGTCGGTGTACTTGGTTTTCGGGACGACATCGAGGTCGACGCTGTCGAACGCTGAGTCAATACGATCAACTGATCGAAAGCTCACGATTTTCGCAGTCATCGACTGATTGTTCACAACGACAGTATGTGAGTTGTTCGCCTCCTGATAGGCGATTGTCGACTCTATTTATCCTTTATAAACTCCTCCAGTATCCGTGTCGTCACCCTGACTGACTTATAAAATGAACCGGCGTGTTGGCCAGTTGCAGCTCTCCGTTAAAAGGCAGACTGTGTACGCTATCGCTCGTCGAGTGGCGTGACCGTCTTGCCGTGCTCGCCGACGTAGTCGCCGAGCGGGCGGATCAGCCGGTTGTCTTCGTACTGTTCGAAGAGGTGGGCCAGCCAGCCGGCCATCCGCGAGATGGCGAAGATAGGCGTATAAATATCGATTGGGATATCCATCACGTAGTACATGCTCGACGAGTAGAAGTCGACGTTGGGTTTGATTCCCTTTTCGTCGGCGAGATAGGCCTCGATTTCGGTGCTGTACTCGTACCATTTGGTCTCGCCGGCGGCCTCGGCGAGCGCTTTCGATCGCTCCTGGAGGACAACCGCGCGGGGATCTTTGACTTGGTAGACCCGATGGCCGAAGCCGGGAATCCGGTCGCCGCGGGCGATGGCGTCGTCGACCCACTCGGTCGGACTTTTCTCGCTTTCGTCGACGGCCTGGAGCATCCGCATCACGTCGGCGTTCGCGCCACCGTGAAGCGGTCCCGACAGCGCCGACAGCGAGCCGGTCACCGAGCTGTAGACGGTCGCCAGCGTGCTGGCGTTGACCTTCCCCGAGAACGTCGAGGCGTTGATCCCGTGGTCGAGATGGAGCACGAGCGCCATATCGAGCGTGTCAGCAACGACCGGGTCCGGTTCCTCGCCGGTCAACATATAGAGGAAGTTCGCGGCGTGGCCGAGATCGTCGCGTGGGTCGACCGGCTCGTTGCCGTCACGGAGCCGGACGTAGGTTGCGATGATCGTTGGCAGCACAGCCGTCAGCCGGATCGCGGCGGTCTCGGTGTTCTCGCGGTTGCCGGCGGCGTCCCC
This sequence comes from Haloferacaceae archaeon B1-Br10_E2g22, assembly GCA_001563795.1. Classification (GTDB taxonomy): domain Archaea; phylum Halobacteriota; class Halobacteria; order Halobacteriales; family Haloferacaceae; genus Halohasta. Next base: position 13,345 of record LKML01000033.1, read on the forward strand.
TGCGTGTGGATCGCTTGCGGTGAGCGCCGAAACGGCGGTGCGAACCGCGTCCATCGGCTCGTCGTTCGACTCGACCAACGCGGCCAGCAGTGTCGGGAGTGGCTCGGGCAACGCTCGGTTGGCGACCAGTTGCTGCGAGAAGCGATCGAGCTCCGCGGCTGTCGGCAGTTCGCCGTACCAGAGCAGATACACGGTCTCCTCGTAGCTCACCGATCCGGCAAGCTCCTCGATCGGGTAGCCACGGTAGGTGAGCACCCCAGCTTCGCCGTCGACACCGCTCAGTGCGGTCGGGCCGAGGACGATTCCATCCAGTCCAGGATTGTATTCTGTAGTCATACGTATCCCTGCTGTTCAATCGTGAAAAACATAGCGTTCGTTCGGTCAGCTGTGTCGACTTTTCGGTCGGAGTCACTCGGCATCCGACGCGTCGGTCGACTCGGTAGGAGCACGTCGACGGTAGAGTCGCGGGCTGTAGAGCAGTCCGATTCCGACCATGCCGGCGAGCGTGCCGACAGCGAGATACTGGAAGCTCGCCTGAATACCGACCGTATCGCCGAGATAGCCGATCACCAGCGGGTAGGCCGAGCTGACGAGCAGGGCGATCGTCCAAAAGGAGCCGAACGTCCGCCCCTCGTACGCCGCCGGCGTGATATCGCTTATCAGCGCGTCGCGGACCGGGTTGATGCCGAACAGACAGCCGCCGACGAGTGCGAACACGACGAGCAAGAGGAGTGGCGTGAGCGTCACGAGCGAGAGCACTCCCAGTCCAACGGTGGTCGACGCGAGGAGTGCCAGCAACACGAGCCGGTAGTCGAACCGATCTGCGAGAACGCCAACGCCGAGTTGGGAGACGGCTCCACTCAAAAGGAGCACTGAAAAGTAGGCGTTTGCGACTGACTCCGAGGGGATGTCGACGCCCCAAACCGACAGCGAGTAGCCGTACACGTCAGTGACGAAGACGGGCGTGAACGTGATCAGCCCGTTTGTCGCAAACAGAATGAAACAAAACGCAAGCAGAATCGTCGACATCGGAACCAGAAACTGCCGTGGGGTGGCTGTCACGCCACCCTGGCCGTCGGCGTCAGCGGGTGCTGTCTCGACGTGGTGGGTCGACGGCGGGCGTGTCTCAATCTCGCCGCGCTGGATGCGCAGCCAGAGCCACCCAGCGTAGCAGAACCCGAACAGGCTCACCCCAACTAGAATCGACTCCCAGGAGACGACCAGAATGAGTCCACCGATCAGCAGCGGGGCGACTGTGTCGCCGATTTTCGAGGCACTGCCCCACATCCCAAGCAGTTTGCCCTTGTTTTCGTGACCGATGTTCGCCGAGATGAGCGGGTAGCCGACCGGATGGATCCCGCTGTAGCCGACGCCCGCAATGAACATCCCGAAAGCCATGATCTGGTAGGTTCCGGTGAAGACGTGGCCGAACAGCTGGATCGATGGAAGCGTAGAGCCGGCTACGGAGCCGAGCACGAAGACGAGATAGCCGACCGACATCAACCCAATCGAGGCCAGTAGGATGTACCGTCTGTCGAACCGGTCGACCAACACACCCATCGGTGCCTGGCTGAGACCGCCAGCGAACAGATAGATGCTGACCAGCAGCCCGAGCTGCCACAGCGAGGCATCAAGGCCGACGACGAGAATCGGGATGAGTGGTGGAAACAGCCGATAAAACAGATGCTGTATGCCGTGGACAGACGAGATGACGAGCCCGAACCGCCACTCGTCGCTTGTGAGACCGAACGGTGGCGTCGTCATGGTGTCTGTCGGAACTGGTGTCGACGGGGGTCGTGAGCGTCCGTTGTGGGGTGCCTCATAACTGGACTCTCAGTCAGTGCCGTCGGGACCATGTCTGTGCTGTGCAAGTGCCCGCATCAGGAAGAACAGCCCGACGCCGAAAAACAGCGCCGACCGCAGCAGATCCTGGCTGAGAAGCAGCACGCCAACTCCGGTTGCGGTCAGAAAGATGCCCGCAAAGGCGTTGATCGGGATCTGTTGTGCGGTGGGTGTTTCCATTGTCAGGTGTTTTTCGAGCCCGTGTATTTTTGTGTCGATGTCTGCCCGCAATCTCTGGCCCGACTGCCCAGCCGGGCCGCCGCTGCTAGTTCAGGAGGTCCGTCCGGTTGGCGATCACCCCACGAACCACGTTCGAGATCGGCTGGATGAACAGTGCCAGCACCGTCAGAACCCACAGGAGGATCGCGATCGTACTTCCGAAGAAGTAGAGCGGATCGTTGCCGCTGACGAGCATGCTCCGGAGGAACGAGCCCTCGATGATCGGCCCGAGAATAATCCCGAGGATGAGCGGGATCAACGAGTAGTTGTTCTCCCGCATGACAAAGCCGATAATCCCGAACAGGAACATCAGCCAGACATCGAACATGCTGCTGCGCATGGCGAACGCACCGATCACGGTCAGTGCCAAGATCGCCGGCACAATCAGGTTGGCCGGCATCGTCACAACGCGAACGAGATACTTCGAGACCGCCAGTGCGGCCACGAGCAGGAAGATGTTCGCCACCAACAGCGAGAGGATGATCACGTTCGCTTCGAGCGCGAAGTCCTGCATGAGCTGTGGTCCGGGTCGAAGCCCGTGGAGCAGCAGTGCGGCGAGCATCACCGCGGTCGTCCCGCTGCCCGGAATCCCGAGTGCGAGCGTCGGCACCAGCGAGCCGGCGGTTACCGCGCTGTTGGACGCCTCGGAGGCGATCACACCGTCCGGGTTGCCCTCGCCGAACGTTTCGGGTTTCTCCGACATCGATTTCGCCGCCCCCCAGCTCACGAAGTTGGCGACCGACGTTCCCGCGCCGGGCATCGAGCCGATAATCAGACCGATACCCATCGACCGCACGACTGCAATCGGCCGCGTGATCGCGTACTTGACCCCCTCGAAGATGTCGCGGTAGGTGGTGGTGACCGAGTTGTCCTCGCTGATGGCTGCCTTGTTGATCAGATAAAACAGCTCGGAGATGGCGAACAGCCCGACGACGACCGGGACGAACGGCACCGAGTCGTACAGTCCAAAGAAGCCGAAATCGAGCCGCCGCTGGCCCGTGGTGGGGTCGACGGGCATCGCCGCGATCAGCAGGCCGATGAACCCCGCGACGAGGCCTTTGCGTATGTTGTCACCGATTGCGACGGCGACCGCAGTGAGCCCGAAAATGCCGAGAACGAAGATCTCTCGGTTGGTAAACAGAAACGCGATCTCGCCGATCGGCTGGAGCATAAAGAGAATGATAACCGCCGAAATCAATCCGCCAATAACGCTCGCGGCGATCGAGATCCCGAGTGCTTTCGACGCCTGACCCTTCTGTGACATCGGATAGGCGTCTAAGACCGTTGCAGTCGCGCCTGCAGTCCCGGGTGTGTTGATCAGGACCGCAGGGATCGCCCCACCGTAGTTGGCCCCGACGTAGATCGCCGACAGCGTGACGAGTGCGATCTCGGGTGTCATCGGCAGGGTAAACGGCAGGGCAATCGCAACCGTGTTCGTGCCCGTAAAGCCGGGGATCGATCCGGCCAGCATGCCGAAGGTGACGCCGACAGCGATGAACGCGATGTTTTCGGGCGTCAGTAGCACGCCGAGCGCCTGCGTAATAATGTCGACTTGAAGCGGTGTCATCGGTCTTCCTCCCTCATTCCGTGTGGGCTTGCTGTCACAGTCGACGATCGCTCACCAGCGTCCAGCGGTTGGGTGGTTCGTGTCGAGCTCATAGCCCAAGCACCCCCCGTGGTGGCCGGAGCCCCATGATCTGGACGAACATCACGTAGACGAACACGACGATGAGTAGCGTCGAGATCGCAATCCAGAGAGGGTCTCGCCGTCCGCCGACAAGCATGACACCGATCATGCCGAGCGCGGTAGCGGGGAAAAACCCAAGCGGCTCGATCAGCCACAGGTAGGCGACTGCGACGACCGTAAAGCCGATTGATCGTCGCCACTCGAAGGCCGCCTCCCGAACCGACTCGACGAACGACTGTTCGCCGTCGTACTCGAGGAGCTGGCGGAGCTCGGTGGCGAACACGGTGGCTGTCAGAACGCCAAGCACACCGATGACGAAGTACGGATAGTACAGGTTGTTCAGTCGGATCCGCCCGTAGGTGCTCTCGACGTAGAGAACGGCGAGCACCAGCCCAGCGAGCGGAAACGCCAGCCGAAACAGTGCGACTGCGCTCGTCGACGGCGTTGGACGGTTCGTGGCCCCTTCTTCGGCCTCTGTTGATGTCATTGTGGATTTGTGTGGTTTGTGATGGTCAAACAGAAATAAGGACCGTCGGCTCAGCTCGGTCTCACGACTGGACGTACTGATCGAACAGCGGAGCGAAGTCCAGATACGTCTGGTAGGCGCTCTCGAGGATCTCGTCGGTCTCGTCGGGCGAGTTCCAGACGAGCTTGCCATCCTCGCCGATCGCTTCGAGATCGGCCCGGTAGTCGTCGTCGTTGTGGGTGTTCTCGAACGCCTCCTGGACGAACTCATAGCGGTCGGGGTATGCCTCGGCGGCGGCCGCCGAGACGTAGTAGAACTGCGTTCCGTCCGATGGCGCGTAATCGATGTCCGTTCCGAGTTCGTCGTTGATCGGCGGTGCGTCGTTTGTGAGATCCGGTTCGGGGTTCTCCTCGGCGTAGATACACAGACAGTGTGAGTCGTCCGCGATTCCCGCACTGTTGTACAGACTACGTGCGGCGACATCGATCTCTCCCTGAAGGAGCGCGGTTTCGGTTGGGCCACCGCCATCGTACGGGACAATGGTGAAATCGGCTTCAGTCGCCTCCAGCAGCTGAATCACCGACAGCACGTTCCGGTTTGTCGGCCCCGACGCGCCGACCGTTATACTGTTGTCGACCGAGTAGTCGACGAGTTCTTGAATCGTCCGGAACCGGTCTTCGTCCTCACGAACCCGGATCACCGCGGCCTCGCCCGAGAGCGTCCCCAGCGGCTGGATATCATCGAGTGTGAACTGTGGCTCGGTGCCCTCCGTCTCGTCGACGGCGACGGCAGCCGGGGTCGCCGGCGAGAGCGTCCCGCCAATGCGAAGCACTTCCTGGTCTTGAACGACCGTCGTCACGGCGGTCCGTGTTCCCGCGCCCGACCGGTAGTCAGGACTGAGATTGGTTCCGAGATGTCCCTCGAAGTACTCCTGGAGCTGCCGGAAGTTGGTGTCGACACCGCCGCCTTCCGAATACGCGTTGACAAACGTTATCGCGTTCGGTGGATACTCGTCGGATCCACCGTTGCCATTGTCACCGAGGCAGCCCGCAAGTCCTGTAACGCCGATTCCTGCGCCTGTCAGTTTGATAAACTGACGCCTGTTAGTACCAGTCATACAGTTTGACTACATCCCCCACCGTACATATAGATTATCATTAATTATGATACATATCTGGCCTCCACTACTGGACAAAAAACGGGAAAAACGGCCGCAACCGGCTGTGATTTGGGCGTGAGCCTTCAGTCGACGCGGTACTCTTCGAACACGTCCTCGTCAATGCGGACGCCGAGACCCGGCTCTTCGGGTGGGTCGATGGTGCCGCCGTCGTCGACGTGAATCGCGTCGTCGTTTTCGATGTACGGGCCGGCGATGTAGGTGCCGGGATCCTCGAGATCGTCGTCGAGCACGGCGAACTCGATCAGGCGACACTGGCGGCTTGCGGCGGCAACATGCAGGCTCGCGGCGTAGTTGATCGCCGGACCGAGTGCGTGGGGGACGAGCTCTTTGTCGAAGGCCTCGACGAGCCCTGCGACGCGCATCGCGCCCGTAATCCCGCCGACGTAGTCGACCGAGGGCTGGTAGATATCCAACGCCTTGGCCTTGAGGTGTTCGAGCGCTGGGTAGTGGGGCGTGTGAGTCTGGTAGCCCGAAATCGGTACCGTGAACTTGCGGTTGAGTTCGGCCTGGCCCTCGATGTCCATATGGTTAATCGGCTCTTCGAACCACTCGATCTCGTACTCGCTGGCGGTTTTGGCGACCTTCGCGGCGTCGTTGTAGCTGTACGACGTATTCGAGTCGATGGCCAGCCCGAAGTTGTCCGGGATGTTGTCCATGATCGTTTTGATGCGGTGGCGGTCCTCTTCGACGCCGTAGCCCGCACCGATCTTCATCGCCTGGAACCCTTTCTCGGAGAGCCAGTCGGCGTAGTCGATCAGCTCCTCGGCGGTTTTGTCGACTGGGAACGTCGCGTAGGCTTTGACTTCATTGGTCTGGCCACCGAGCAGCTGGTAGACCGGTTTGCCCGCCTCCTTGCCCTTGATGTCCCAGAGTGCCTCGTCGATTGCCGACAGCGCGCCGTATGCCCCGGCGCGTTTGACGTGCAGATACAGTTCGTGCCAGATCGCCTTGACGTCCTGGGGGTCTTTGCCGATGATGTGTCGACCCATCGCCTCGATGCTTTCGGCGAGGAACATGTTGTTCTCCTTCGAGCGATAGAACGATTCGCCGAGCCCGGTGATTCCGTCGTCGGTGTGTACCCGAACGACGACGGAGCTAATGTCCAACTCGCGGGCACCGACCTGCGCTGGCAGCGACGCGGCGTCGACAGCGCTACCCAAAACTGCTGTTTCTACCTCTGTGATTTTCATCCGTACTCAACTCGCTACTGCCGACACTAAAATAATTATCGATAATTATGGTTTCGTTTACAGGTTGTTGTCCGGTGTGGACTGTCGGTTAGATAACCCCATCGAGCCAGCCGCCATCGATGCGGAACACTTCGCCAGTGACGTAGCTTGCACGCGGTGACGCGAGAAACGCGACCGCGTCGGCGAACTCCTGAGGTTGGCCCGGTCGGTCGAGCAGCACCTCGTCGGTTCGGCTCTCTAGGGCCTCCTCGATGGAGATCCCGCGGTGTTCGGCCCGGCGTTCGACCTTGTACTCGATTCGCTCGGTCATGATGAACCGCGGCGTCACACAGTTGGCCCGCACGTCGGGGGCGTACTCTTTGGCGATCGTTTTACTGAGTCCATACAGTCCGAGCCGGAACACGTTCGAAATCGCGTGGTTCTCCGGCGGCTCGCGGGCCGACGCGCTTGTGACGGTGATCAGCGAGCCGATATCGCTGTCGACCAGCTCCGGCAGTGCGGCCTGCGAGAGCAGCACGTTGCTCTTAATCACACCGGTATAGGCGTCGTCCCACTGGGCTTCGGTCGCTTCATCGAAGGTGACCGCCGGTGGGCCGCCGTGGTTGTTGACCATGATATCGAGACTGCCGAACGTGTCGACGGTCTCGGCGATGGCGGCCTCGATTTCGGCTCTGTCGGTGATATCGCAGGGCAGCGCGAGCACCTGTTCGGGGTCGACCAACTCCTGTTCGTCGCAGAGTCGGTTCTTTGCGTCGTCGGCTCGCTCGGCGCTCCGAGAGGTGACGACGACGTTTGCGCCTTCGGCGGCGAGGCGGGCCGCACTCGCAAAGCCGAGCCCCTGACTTGAGGCTGCAACGAACGCCGTTCTGTCGACTAACTCAAGGTCCATACAGTCTGCTGTTGGGAGGACCTGATAAATGTACGCCTCGACAGCCCGCCACACGCCAGTCGGTTTCCCCTTTGTTCGTCTTTGCTCGGCTCTCTTGTGGGGGGTCAGCCCCTGTTGGCAATACTGCTCGGGCGATGAATCCCAACTGAAACGCATAAATCAGTGGACTGAATTGTGGGCGTATGTCACGCTCACTGTCTCGTCCATCTCTCGGATCGGTCAGTCGCTTTCTGCGAATCTACGACCTCGTCTTTCTGGTCGCGTTTCTCTGGTTTATGGTGCAGTTTCTTCGCTTTATTTTCCCGCCGCTGTTCGGGACGTTTCAGTCGGTGTACGGTGTTTCGAACACCCAAACCGGGCTGCTGTTTACGCTGTTGATGTTCGGCTACTCGGCGATGCAGTTCCCCGGCGGCTGGCTTGGCGACCGGTTCCACGAGGTGTCGGTGATGGCCGGCGGCGCGCTCCTGTTTGCGCTGGCCGCAGTGTTCGCTGGCCTCGCGCCGACATTCACGCTTATTATGATCGCAGCAGTCGGAATCGGCCTCGGCACAGGCATCCACAAAACGGTCGCCATCTCCTATCTCTCGCGCGTCTACCCCGAACGGACGGGGCTCAGCCTCGGAATCATGGACACCATCGGCCAGTTCGGCGGGATGCTCGCGCCGATTGTCGTCGTCGGGCTGCTTGCGAGCGTGCTGCCGTGGGAGAGCGTGTTTTTCATCGGCGCTGTCGTGAGTATCCTCCTCGCTGCCGCGTTGTTCTACCGCGCCCATCCGAACAAGGGGTACGAACGACGCGACCAACAGGACGCTGCCGAACCTACCGAAGTCGACACCGTCGAATCTACCGAAGTCGACGCTTCTGAGGCAACCGAAGTCGACACCGTCGAA
>LKML01000034.1 GCA_001563795.1 Haloferacaceae archaeon B1-Br10_E2g22
ATTATCCACTACAGCGAATCACGGCGGCTTCATGAGGGCGATTCGTCAGTTTCGCCACGAAACCACTCTGATTTCATTCGAGGACCGATCCACCTGTTCGGCAACAGCGTCGATGTAATGATCGAAGCAAAAATGAAAGAACAGGCGCTCTTGGAGTACCGCAGCCGCCATTCCGTCTGAGTTCGTTACTGGCTGCTGGATGTAAGCGGGCTCGATGGGTCGCTGTCAACCGCTTCAGTGGCGTCGACAGCCTCACTTTCGGCCGGTTCGGTGGCGTCAACAGACTCACCGTCGACCGGTTCGGAAACACTGCTCTCGTTGGCGGTACCGTCGGCAGAAGCCCCACCCGCGTCTGAATCGGACATCGCAGAAAGCGACTCACCGTCGATGGCAGTCGGCCCACCAATGAACTGTTTGGTGCGGTCGGCCTGTGGGTTCTCGAAGAAACCCTTAGCGTCGTTGGTTTCGACGACATCACCGAGATACAGGAACACGACTTGGTCGGCCAGCCGCCGGGCTTGAGCCATGCTGTGTGTGACCATGACGATTGTGTACTCCGATTTGAGATCTTCCAGCGTCTCTTCGACGGTTTCGGCCGAAACCGGATCGAGCGCCGAAGTCACCTCATCACAGAGCAGTACCTCGGGTTCGACCGCCAGCGAGCGAGCCAAACAGAGCCGCTGGATCTGGCCGGTAGACAGTTCGGCACCTGGCGTCTCGAGGCGGTCTTTGACCTCATCCCAGAGGTTGACCTTTCTGAGATAGCTTTCGACCTTCGCGTCGAGGTCGGCTTTCGAGTCGTACGCACCGTGGATTCGCAAGCCGTAGGCGACGTTTTCGTAGATCGACACCGGCAGCGCAGTCGGCGTCTGGGGGACGTAGCCGATTCGCTTGCGGATCTCGGGGGCTGGCTCGCCGGTGTCATAGACTGACTCGCCTGACAGCAACACGTCGCCCGAAATCTCGACGTTCGGCTGGATTTCGTGAAGTCGGTTGAGTGATTTCAACAGCGTGGATTTCCCACAGCCCGATGGGCCGATAATTGCGGTGAGTTGGTTCGCCGGAAACTCGAGTGAAACGCCTTTGACGGCTTCGACAGGCTGGTCTCCGGTGTACGTTACCGACAGGTTCTGTGTGGAAAGTGGTGTCTGTGACATGGCGTTAGGAGTGTCTACCCGCAGGTGTATAGCGAGCATAGCGGCCCGCAAGCAGTTTCGAGATGATGATCAATCCAAGGACGACGACGATCAACACGAACGACGCTGCATACGCGTGTGAACGAATTTCGGGGTTGAACGACATCGCCTGATCGAAGATCATCACCGGCAGCGTCGTCGCCGAATCGAACAGCCCACCAGGCATGTTCGACGACCGGCCAGTCGTAAACAGGACGGTCGCCGCATCGCCAATGCCGCGGGCAAAGCCCATAATGAGCCCCGCGATCACGCCGGGGGCGGCCGCCCGGACGGTCATGCGGGCCGTCTCGAACCGTGTGGCCCCGAGGCCGTAGGTTGATTCTCTGACCGTCTCGGGAGCCGACCGCAGGGCTTCGTCAGTGTAGCGAGTCATAATCGGATACTGGAAGATGGCGATGGCGACGATCCCGAAAAACAGGCTCGTCTGGGCACCGACCGCGATGATGATCGTTAGCACGAACACGCCATAGACGATGGGTGGGGTCGCCCACAACACATTGAGAAACATGTTGACCGCATCAGAAAACCGCTCGCTGGAGTAGTCGCTCTGCAGGTAAATCGCCGTCGAGACCGCCAACACCATCGCGATAGCGGTCGCTGGCCCGACAATGAAGATGCTTCCCAACACCGCATGCAGAAAGCCGCCGTTGGCCTCGAGCATGTATCGCGAGCCGGGCGGTGTCAGGAAGATCGTCGGATCGGCCAACAGCACGCGGCCGCCACGAGCAACCGTGACGCCGACGACCAACAGCATAACGCTGACCAGCAGCGCGGTCGCGGCGCGAACAGCCCCACCGAACAGTCGCTGTTTCGTGTAGCGGTTCATTGGTACTGCCACCTCCGTTTGAGCCGTCGACGAATCAACATTGCCCCGAAGTTGAACAGCCAGACGACGACCACGAGCATCAGCCCGACGAAGATCAGCGCCGACTGCGTCAGCGGCAGCGACATCAACTCACCGAAATCACTGACGATCAACGTCGGTAGTGTCTGGCCGGTCGCAAAGATCGAATCCGGGATCTGTGTTTGGCCACCGATCAACAGCGCGGGAACGATTGTCGCGCCGAACACCCGACCAAAGCCCAGCAGGATCGCCGAAAAGATCCCCGGCCCGGCCGCCCGCAACAGCACGTGGCGGATCGTCTCGAACTTTGTCGCGCCGACGCCGAGTGAGCTTTCGCGAAGCTCGTCAGGAAGGGCTTCCAGCGATTCGACTGTCAGTGAGATCATAAACGGGGTGACGACGATCGCCATCACTAGGCTGACCGTAAAGATGCCGACGCCCGCCGAGGAGCCTCCGAACACGGGGGAAACGTAGCTGCCGACAAAGGGGACAACCACGACGAGTGCGACCAGTCCGAAAATCACGCTCGGAATCGCCGCCAGCACGTCGACGAACGACGAAACGACCGTTTTGAGCCGCCCCGTCGCATACTCGGCGATGTAGATCGCCGCGAGCAGCGCGATGGGAACCCCCATTGCCATCGCCAGCACCGCGACGTAGACGGTGCCGACGATCGCCGGCAGAAATCCGAACTGGTTCTGTGCGGGATCCCAGTTGGCAGAGGTCAGCATCGCGACCAGCGAGAACTCCGAGAGCACCGGCAGCGACTCATAGAGCAACAACAGCACGATCAGTGCGAACAGCCCGACGGCGAAATAGCCCGCCGCCGTCAGCCAGTAGGCGCTGAGCTGGTCGATGCGATACCGGCCCACAGACTGTCCGCGCGTGTGACTATTCTCGCTGCTCACGAATGGGCACCATCATCGAGGCCGTTTTGGGCCTCAGCAAGTCGGTCTTCCTCGAGCGGGACATAGCCGTTGTCGGAGACGTACTCCTGGCCGTCCGAAAGCACCCAGTCGACGAACTCGCGGGCCTCGTCCTCGAAGGGGCCGTTCGAAGCCAGCCACATCTCGCGGGCCGGCGGCGCTGGGTACTCGCCGCGTTCGACGGCCGCGAGGAACTCATCGCGGGTCTCATAGAAGTCTTCGTCTTCCGAGAGGCCTTCACCGTCGCTGTCAAGCGGAATCGGGCGGATGTCGCCTTCGAGTTCGCCGCTTTCGAGCGAATAGACGTAGTTGATGTTGTTCATCGAGATGGCGTTTTCGTTCTGGCCGAGTGCTTGGGCGACCGGCTGGTCGCCGTCGTGGTTGCCATCCGAGAGGCCTTCGAGTTCGCTTTCGGTGTAGGCGTCATCCTCGCCGCCGAGGAAATCGCCCCACTGCTCGTAGGCCGCCGAGGCGTCCGAGCGGCCGTAGACGACGATCTCCTCGTCGACGTCAGCATCGAACAGCTCCGGTGAGCCCCAGTTGGTGATTTCGCGGCTGAAAATCGCCTCGAGTTGCTCACGAGAGAGTCCCTCCGATTGGATCTCGTCGATAACCGGGTTGTTTTCGTTGACCGTTCCGACGACGGTATCAATCAACATTGGCACCGCGACCAGATCGTCGTCGACCTCTTCGGTGCGCGGATCACGGCCCATCATTGCGATGTCGACCTGATTGTTGAACAGATCCGAGACACCGACGCCGGTGCCGCCACCGGAGATGTCGAACTGGACATCCGTCTGTTGTTCGTACAGGTCGGCCCAGACTTCGACCATCGGTAGCGGGCCGACTCCGCCCGAAATCCGGACGGTATCGCCACCGCCACCGAGACAGCCAGCCAACCCGACCGCCGAGCCGGCCGCAGTCAGTTCAAGCATGCCACGTCGTGAATATAGCTCGCTCATGAACCGGGCTACACTCTAATGACGTATAATCGCACGTCTGGACGCAAGACTCCGGGATTCAGCCAAAAACCAGCAATATCCTCTGCTTTTTTGGATGGTAGTTCATCACATGACACGGGACGGTCGTCTCGAGAAAACAACGGTTGTGCGGCCTACAACAGACGATTTCGTGCCGAATCGACCGACAACCGAGACAGCCGTTGCAGAAAACGACAGAATCTGTCACCGATAGCGGCAAGAGCGTTTGCTACCATCGACAACAGACATCAGCGTTCGAACAGCTAAGAAATGGGCTGAAGCCCAAACAGGCAAGCCGATGTCCCGAGAGAGGCCCTCAGTCTGGCAGTCCCGCTTGGAGTCGTAGATGGCCTGTGTGGCAGTCGGGTTCGCCGATAGGTTTCGGCCGATTACGACCAGACAGTCAGTACGGACACGCAACTTGGCCTGCCGACTCGAGTAATTGTTGATCGGGCGGACGATCATGACCGTGTCGTGATCGGGAGCCACAGCCGCGATCTCAATGCGCGGCTCCTGCTCGGCAATGTCGCCGCAGAAGTGACACGACGTGCGCCCGTCTCGGTCGTGGTGGTTGGATAAAACGGATATCGCAAACGCACGCTGCTCGCAGCGCCATACCGGGCCCGTATCGGTGCTGTTGAGACCCACAACTACTTTCGACTGACAACCGTACTGTACGGCAATGTGTCCACAGTTCGATGATCACTCACAACGGGTCGTCTCAACAGGGACGGAAACTCGAGCGGTGATCGCGCCGGCAACCGGCGAGCCGCTTGGATCCGTTCCTGAATCAACAGCCCAGGATGTAACGGCGGCCGTCGAAACCGCCCGCAAGAGACAGGCCCAGTGGGCCGAAGTCCCCCTCGAGACGCGAGGTGCGGTTATCGAACAGTTTGCTGAGTTGGTCTTAACACACCGCAAATCGTTTTTGGACACGCTACAGGCCGAAACCGGCAAATCTCGACAAACTGCACTCGAAGAGTTGCTCGATATTCAATCGACCTGTGAGCATGCGGTCGATCGCGGCCCGGCGGCGCTCGCCGACGAGCCCAGAAAACCAGCGTTCTCACTGCTTTCGATAGCAACGGTAACCTACGAGCCCGTCGGCGTCGTGGGTGTGATCTCGCCGTGGAACTATCCGCTGAATCTCGCGATGGTGGATACGATTCCGGCGCTGCTGGCGGGCAACGCAGTTGTCTTGAAACCAGACGAAAAGACGCCATACGGTGCGCTGTTGCTGGCAGCGCTGCTCGAGCAGGCGGGGCTTCCGGACGGACTATTTCAGATCGTCGCCGGCGACGGCGAGACCGTCGGCGGGAGGCTGATCGAGACCGTCGATTACGTTTCGTTTACTGGCGGTACCGAAACTGGCCGGGCGATCGCCGAACAGGCAGGCCGGAACCTGATCGACTGCTCGCTGGAGTTAGGCGGTAACAACCCGCTGGTCGTTTTGGATGATGCGGACATCCAGCAGGCCGCCGGCGGTGCGGCGAGCGCCTGTTTTTCGAATGTGGGCCAGTTGTGTCTGTCAGCTGAACGTATCTATGTAGAACGCTCCATATACGATACGTTCGTCCGTGCGTTCGTCGAAGAAACCGAGCGGCTCACGCTCGGAACCGACCAGTCGTTTGGGGCCGATCTCGGCTCGCTGATCAACGAGACCCAACTGCAAAAAGTCCAATCCCATGTCGATTCGGCCCGCGAGTCGGGCGCAACCGTCCAGACAGGCGGCCGGCCCCGCCCCGATGTTGGGCCCTACTGTTATGAGCCAACTGTGCTGACCGACGTTGCGCCGGACTCACGAGTGGCCTGCGAAGAGACGTTCGGCCCCGTGGTGTCGGTAACGCCAGTCGACTCCGAAGCCGAGGCCATCGAGCGTGCCAACGACTCGCCGTACGGTCTCAACGCCAGCGTCTGGAGTGGCGATCTCGAGCGTGGCGAACACATAGCCCGGCAGATCAACTGTGGAACCGTCTGTGTCAACGACGGCTTTACGGTCGCCTGGAGTGCCACCGACGCGCCGATGGGCGGGATGGGCGAATCGGGCATCGGCCGACGCCACGGCCCCGAGGGAATCAGACGCTACACCGAGAGCCGAACCGTTGCGGTCTCTCGAGTCGGCCCCCTAGAGTTTCCCGATCAGTTGCCAACCGAGTGGCTCGTCACTGGCTTTGTCGGGATCAGCCGGCTTCGCCGACGGCTTAAACGGACGATTCGAACGGTTCGAGACTGACCCGGACGAACAGCGTTTCCCGTTCTTATCAGCTTGCCAATGATTCCAGCGTTGCGTTCGGCCAACACAACTGAACCTTTTTGCCCCGGTGTGACAATGAGGATTCTATGAACTATCGCGAGGTCACAACCACCGGCGAGTATGTCGCCCGACTCGAAACCGGGGCCGACTGGCGCGAAGAGATCGAAACGTTTGCGGCCGACGTTGGCGCTGCTGCGGGATGGTTTAGCGCCATTGGCTCGGTCGAAGACGCCGAAATCTGGTTTTACGATCAAGACGACAAGGAGTACCAATCTGTCGCGTTTGACGAACCCCTCGAGGTGGCCGCCTGCGTTGGCAACGTCAGCCACCTTGATGACGAGTTGTTCGCGCACACGCACGCGGTGCTGTCGCGGGCCAGCGGCCAGGCGCTTGCGGGACATATCAACGCCGGAACTGTCTTTGCCGGTGAGTTGTACTTCCGGGCGTTCGAACAACCGTTGGACAGAACTCGAGACGAGACAACCGAGTTGGATCTCTGGCTGTGAGCGAGACGAGCGACCACCCGCCGAAAAGCGACTCCGAAGCAAGCGAGATGCGGACGCCAATGGGCGACGACGACCGGCAGTATTTCGGCCGGATCGAAACACGGCTTGATGAAGCGATGGCGGTCGCCAAACGCGCCAAAAGCCAGGGCAAAGACCCCGAACCCGAAGTCGAGATTCCGATTGCCCAGGATATGGCCGACCGCGTCGAAAACATCTTGGGCATTCCCAACGTCGCCGAGCGCGTCCGCGAGTTGGAAGGCCAGATGTCACGCGAAGAGGCTGCCCTTGAGCTTGCCAAGGATTTCGCAGAGGGGCGTGTCGGCGAGTACGACAGCAAGGCCGGTAAAATCGAAGGCGCGGTCAGAACCGCTGTCGCACTGCTGACAGAGGGTGTCGTCGCCGCCCCCATCGAGGGGATCGATCGGGTCGAACTGCTCGAGAACGACGACGGCACGCAGTTTGTCAACGTCTACTACGCCGGGCCAATTCGGTCGGCGGGTGGGACTGCCCAGGCACTGTCGGTGTTGGTCGCCGACTACACCCGGAGTATTCTCGGGCTTGCGGAGTACAAGGGCCGAGACGAAGAGATCGAACGCTACGTCGAAGAGATCAATCTCTACGACAAAGACACCGGCCTGCAGTATTCACCAAAGGACAAAGAAACGCGCTTTATCGCAACCAACATGCCGATCATGCTGGACGGCGAGGCGACCGGAGACCTGGAAGTCTCGGGATACCGAGATCTCGACCGGGTTGATACCAACTCTTCACGAGGAGGAATGTGTCTGGTGATGGCCGAAGGGATCGCGCTCAAAGCCCCCAAAATCCAGCGTTATACCCGTCAACTCGATGAAGTCGACTGGCCATGGCTCCAAGATCTGATCGACGGCACCATCGACGGCGACAAAAGCGACGCCGCCGAGTCGGCTGGGGCCGACTCGAGCGACGACAGCGACGCCGACGGTGACAATGAGACGGACGCCAGCGAACCCACCGAACCGGCCGGCCCCCCGCGAGTTAAACCTAAATCGAAGTATCTACTTGATCTGATCGCAGGTCGGCCCGTCTTTGGACATCCCTCCGAATCTGGTGGCTTTCGGCTCCGCTACGGCCGCGCGCGGAACCTCGGGTTTGCGACCGCCGGTGTGCATCCGGCGACAATGCACATCATCGACGACTTTCTGGCGACAGGCACCCAGATCAAAACCGAACGGCCGGGGAAAGCCGCCGGCATTATTCCAGTCGACTCCATCGAAGGCCCGACGGTCCGGTTGGCAACCGGAGAGGTTCGGCGGATCGACGACCCAAAAGAGGCTCGCGAACTGCGCAACGGGGTCGAAGAGATCCTAGATATTGGTGAATATCTCGTCAACTACGGCGAGTTCGTCGAAAACAACCATCCGCTGGCTCCGGCGTCGTACGCCCCCGAATGGTGGGTCTTGGAGTTCGAGGCTGCCGGCGCAGACATCCAAGCCTACCGCGATGACCCACATATCGATCTCGAGGCACCGACTGCCCAAAAGGCCCTCGAGTGGGCCACCGACTACGAGTGTCCGCTGCATCCGAAATACACCTACGTCTGGCACGACATCTCCGTCGAAGCCTTCGAGGAGTTGGCCGAGGCGGTCGCTGACGGCGAGGTTATCGACGACCCCGAGCGTGGTGAGTTACTCGTCGTCGAATCCAGCGAATCAGTCAGACGGAGCCTCGAGACGCTGCTTGTCGAACACCACCAGACCGACGGGACGTGTGAGATTGACGACTGGCTGCCGTTGGCTCGTTCGCTCGGCGTAAGCAAAACGCTCACCAAATCATGGGACGAGCTGTCGGCGGCCGCCCGAGCCTGGGGAGATGGCGAAAACGCGATCAAAGCTGCCAACGAGGTAGCCCCGTTCAGCCTTCGAGAGCGTGCGCCCACCCGGATCGGTGCGCGGATGGGCCGGCCGGAAAAATCCGAAAAACGGGATCTCTCGCCGGCAGTCCATACCCTGTTTCCGATTACTGATGCAGGTGGCAACCAGCGAGATGTGGCTGCGGCCGCCCGGACGATGGACGAACAGGGTCGGCGTGGAATCCACTCGATGCAGATCAACCAGCGGGTCTGTCCGGACTGTGAGACGAGGACGTTCAAAGCTCAGTGTCCGGGCTGTGGAACCCACACAGAGCCACACTACGAATGCGGAGAGTGTGAAATCGTCTGTGAACCCGACGAGGCCGGCCGGGTTGTCTGTCCAAGTTGTGAGCGGGATGTGACTGCCGCCGAATGGCAACAACTCGACCTTCGTAGTGAGTACCGCGGTGCCCTCGAGTCAATCAGCGAACGTGAAGGGAACTTCAAGATCCTCAAAGGCGTCAAGGGACTCACCTCGGCGAACAAGACACCCGAAGCAATCGAAAAAGGTATTCTGCGTGCCAAACACGGCGTCTCGTCGTTCAAAGACGGAACGGTGCGGTACGATATGACGGATCTACCGGTGACAGCGGTCAAACCCGAAGAACTCGATGTGACCGCTGACCACTTCCGCGGGCTGGGGTACGAAACCGATATCAACGGCGATCCGTTGCGGCACGACGACCAGCTAATCGAGCTCAAAGTCCAGGATATTGTGCTCTCAGATGGGGCAGCCGAACATATGATCCGGACGGCAAATTTCGTCGATGACCTCTTAGAGCGGTTTTACGGCCTGCCGGCGTTTTACGATATCGAAGAACGCGATGAGTTGGTCGGCGAGTTGGTCTTCGGGATGGCTCCGCACACAAGCGCCGCAGTTGTCGGGAGAGTCATAGGGTTTACGAGCGCAGCAGTCGGATACGCTCATCCGTACTTTCACGCCGCTAAACGACGGAATTGCGACGGTGACGAAGACTGCGTGATGCTGCTTATGGATGGGCTTTTAAACTTTAGCCGACAGTTTTTACCCGACAAGCGTGGCGGTCGGATGGATGCGCCGTTGGTAATGTCTTCACGTATTGATCCCGCCGAAATCGACGACGAAGCCCACAACATGGATATCGTCTCGAGGTATCCACGGGAGTTCTATGAGGCGACTCTCGAGATGGCCGACCCCGAGTCAGTCGATATTACGACGGGCGAAGACACGCTCGGAACGAAAGACCAGTATCGCGGGTTTGCTCATACCCATTCGACCACAAACATTCACATGGGCCCCAGCCTCTCGGCGTACAAAACGCTGGATTCGATGATGGACAAAATGGATGCCCAACTCGAGTTGGCTCGCAAACTCCGGGCGGTCGAGGAAACCGACGTCGCCGAACGCGTCATTGAGTATCACTTTCTGCCGGATCTCATCGGTAACCTGCGGGCGTTTTCGAGCCAAAAAACGCGATGTCTCGGCTGTGAGACAAAATTCCGCCGGATGCCACTGTCGGGAGAGTGTCCCGAGTGTGGCGGTCGTGTAAATCTCACCGTCCACGAAGGGTCGGTCAACAAGTACATGGATACGGCTCTCGAGGTCGCCGAGCGGTTCGGCTGCCGAGAGTACACCAAACAACGGCTCCGGATTCTCGACCGCTCGCTGGAGTCTATGTTCGAAGACGACACGAACAAACAGAGCGGAATTGCCGATTTTATGTGAGAGTGGCCCGACAGCCGAGACAGTCGTCTCGTCTCGAGAATCACGAAACACTAGCAGTTGACACATTTATGCGCCGTGGTACCGTATGGGTAGTCATGAACAACCCGAGCCCATCAAACACAGACCGAGCGTCTGCGGTCGGAATCGGCAAGACAGTCTTTGACAGCGAGGGCGAACCGCTCGGGGTAGTCTGCGAACAGACCAGTGGTGGCTTTGTCGTTTCGGCGAGTATCGGCCGACCAGACCACCAGCGTTCGACAAGCGGCGAGTTCGGTGAAGCGTATCTGATGTGGCAGTGCATGGAGTGCGGTGAAATGGGGAGTATCGAATCGCTCCCGGAGGCGTGTCCAAACTGTGGAGCGACTCGAGAATTATTGTACTACCGAACGGAAGACTAACAGCGATTCAAAAACAACAACACAAACAGGTCAACACCACTCTGCGAGCACCGGCGCATCAGTAGCTTGTACCGAAACCCACGCGTCGTCACAGCTAATGTCGGCGATGATATACGATGGACTGCTTGCGGGGCCATCGATTGAGGCCATCACCTCGGCGTCGCCGTCGGCAACAGGTGTGTGTTCCTGTGGCATGGTTCACAGTCACATCCTGATGCATATAAACGTGTCGAAAGGGAGTACAGACTAAATCGCCTGGAGGTCGATGGCGTTCGGATGATACAAGAGGCTGGCCGACGGTACGCGAACTATGCACGTAGTCGAAGCGATGACACCGCGGACGGAGTTGGTGACCGTTGAGTTGCCAGGCACCCGCGACGACGTTCTGGAGTACCTACAGGAACACGGCTTTTCGTCAGTCCCAGTGGTCAAAGAAACCGACGGCAACGAGGTCTACCGGGGGCTGGTCTCTCGAGACGACCTGATCGACCGACCAGACGAAGATCAGTTGGCACTCCTTATGCGAGAAGTCCCAACGATCACCACCGATGCCGACATTCATGAGGCGGCCGAACTCATGGCCGAGCAGACAGCCCGTCGGCTCCCAGTCGTCGAAAGCGACGAGGAAACCGCACTCGCCGGCATTCTCACGCTGACCGATATCGTTCGGGCGATTGCCCGCGAAGAAATCAACGGCGAGCGGTCGGTCGGCGAGTTGGCAACGAAGGAAGTCAACACCACCTACCTCGAGACGCCGCTGCCGGCGGCCGAACGCGAGATCTACTTTGCGAACGTCCCGTATACGATCGTTCTCGACGAACACGGCGATATGGCAGGCGTCCTCACCGAAGTCGACATTGTCGAAGTCGCCCGCGTTGTCGAAGGCGAAGACGACACCGGCGAGTCGATTGCCGAACAGGACTCCGAGTGGGCCTGGGAAGGAATCAAAGCCGTCGGCAACAGCTACTTTCCGACCCGAAACGTCGAGATCCCACTCGAGCCGATCAGTGAGTTCATGACGAACGATGTCGTGACGATCTCGAAACAAAAAACGGCGACAGAAGCCGCCCAGGCGATGATTACGAACGATATCGAACAGATTCCGCTTGTGGCCGGTGGCGAACTCGTCGGTATCGTCCGGGATATGGATCTCCTCGAGGGGTTGTAATGGCTGATCAAAACGAGTTGATGGAACTGGCCAAACGTCGTGGCTTTTTTTTCGGCTCAAACGGAGCCTACGGCGGGACGGCCGGTTTCTACACCTTTGGCCCGGAGGGCGCATCGCTCAAACACAACGTCGAGGCCGCCTGGCGTGATCAGTTTACCATCCGACTCGGCAACGACGAAATCGAAGCACCAACAATCATGCCCGAGGCCGTCTTCGAGGCCTCAGGGCACCTCGATGGCTTCGATGATATGCTCGTCGAGTGTGCCGAATGCGGCGCAAGCCACCGGGCAGACCACCTGATCGAAGAGGCCCTCGAGGAGATCGAAGACGCCGAAGCCCTCGGCATCGAGCGCGTCGGCGAACTGATTGAGGAACACGATCTTGCCTGTCCGGCTTGTGGAGCCTCCCTGGCCGGCGAGCCTGTTGAGGATTTCAACCTGATGTTCGAGACCTCGATTGGTCCTGGCTCCGGCGATCCTGGCTACATGCGACCCGAGACAGCCCAGGGAATTTTCGTCGAGTTCCCTCGGCTCAAAGAGTACGCCCGCGGCCAACTACCGTTTGGGGTCACTCAGATCGGGCCGGCCTACCGCAACGAGATCAGTCCTCGACGCGGGATTATTCGCGTCCGAGAGTTCACCCAGGCCGAACTCGAGCAGTTTATCGACCCTGAGGAAGACGAACCGCCGCTCGAAGAGGTCGAAGACGTCGAAGTCACCCTGTATCCGGTAACCGAACAGGATGCAGACGACGGCGAGTACCTCGAGACTACCATTGGCGAGGCAGTCGAAACAGCGGTTATCGGCTCACCGTGGGTGGCCTACTATCTCGGTATCGCCCAACAGTGGTACGAGCGTGTAGGCGTCGATATGGATCGGTTCCGGTTCCGCCAGCATCTCTCTGGAGAGCGGGCACACTACGCCGACGACTGTTGGGATGCCGAAAGCGAAATCGGCGGCAACTGGATCGAGATCGCCGGCTTTGCCTACCGCGGCTGTTATGATCTGACCAAACACGCTGAATACTCCGGAGATCGCTTTACGGTCTTCAAGCGGTACGACGAGCCAGTGACGGTCGAAACAGCGACTGTCGATCCCGATATGTCCGCACTCGGGCCGAAGTTCGGTGGGGCGGCTGCCGAGGTGGCCGAAGCGCTGCAGGAACGCGCCAAAACAGACCCCGAGGCCTTCGAGAGCGACGAGGTGACACTCGAGATCGACGGCGAAAGCTACACCGTCGAGACGGAGGTGGCTAACTTCGCGGTCGAAGAACAGACCGAATCCGGCGAACACATCACACCCCACGTCGTCGAGCCCTCCTTCGGAGTGGGCCGGACGGTCTATACGCTGCTCGAACACGGCTACACCGAAGACGAACTCGACGACGAAACACGGACGTATCTCTCGTTGGCCCCCGAAGTCGCACCCACCAACGTCGCGGTGTTCCCACTTGTCAGCAACGACGACGAGTTGCTCGAGGTTGCGACCGACATCGCCGGATCACTTCGGTCGGCGGGTATTTCGGTGTCGTACGACGATTCGGGCTCGATTGGTCGTCGGTACCGCCGCCAAGACGAGGTCGGCACCCCGTTTTGTGTGACGGTTGATCACGAGGGCCTCGAGGGCGATGCTGAACCAACCGTTACGCTTCGGGAACGAGATTCAGCCAGACAGATCCGCCTGCCGGTTGCGGCTGTGTCCGAGCAGTTAGAGACACTGCTGGCTGGCGAGCGCACGTTTGAGGAGCTAAGCGAGCAGTACGGCGATGTCGAAACTGACCTAACCACGGCGTGAACACTCACAGACGATGAGCGACGCCAGGAGGGCAGTCAGATGAGTGAGTACGGTCGGCGGGCGGTCCACGCCAGTGGCGTTGGATTGCCCCTGTTGTATCTGCTGGGGCTTGTTTCGTGGACTGAACTGCGGTATCTCATGGTCGGAGTGACAGCGGTCGTCTTTTTACTCGAGTTCCTACGCGTGGGCGTTGGGCTCAACCACTGGTTTTACGACAAACTCACCCGCGAGTACGAAGCCGACAGCCTGGCCGGCTATGCCTACTACATGACGAGTATGACCGCAGTCGCGCTGTTGTTCGAGCCAGTAGTGACGATTCCGGCCATCCTGATGCTTGCGTTGGGCGATCCAATCAGTGGTGCACTCGGAAACAACGGTCCGCACGAACATAAGCGACCAGCAGTCATCGCAGCAATGTTCGGCGTCTGTTTCGTCTTTGCTGGAGTGTTTACGATCCCATGGGCTGGCCCCGTTGTAGGTGGGGCCGCTGCCGCGGGTGGTGGGCTGTTGGGAGCGATTGCGGACGGAATCAAGCCGATTATTCGCGGTGTCGCACTCGACGACAACCTGACGATCCCACCGGCTGCTGCGGTTGGGATCGCCGGAGTGTTTTGGCTGTTCGGTGTCGAGACTGGATTTGATCCGCTCGGCTTCTGAGATGTGTGAACAAAAGACACGGTAAGATAAATCACGCAACCGTTTTGTAGCAGACCCCAAATAAACCAATAATGGCAGAGAGTCGTCGACCACAGACGCCAGCGATCCGGCAGCGGCGGCTGCGGCGACTACCGCGAGCGGGGCGGCCACACGTGGCCGACCTCGCCTCGTGCTGACGTTCGGGCACTGTTTTGTCCGCTCGTCAGTTCGTTTCGTTATTCCCGATTTTGGCCGTCTAGCGTGCTGTATGCGACTATTTTCAAAAAATGGAAACGCTGAATTTAAGTTGTCTGTCCCACAGAGCATACGTAATGACAAAACGCGTGGCACTGGCATTCAGCGGCGGCCTGGATACGACCGTCTGCGTCCCAGTTCTCGAAGAGGAGTACGGCTACGACGAAGTAATCGGCGTCACTGTCGATGTCGGCCAGCCGGCCGAAGAGTTCGAGGAGGCTGCCGAAACCGCCGAGGCACTCGATTTGGAGCACCACGTTGTCGACGCCAAAGAGGCGTTCGTGGATCTGTGTTTCGATGCGGTTCGCGCAAACGCGGATTACCAGGGCTACCCACTGGGAACCGCACTGGCCCGCCCGGTGATCGCCAAAGAGATCCTTCAGGTCGCCCAAAAGGAAGGCTGTGAAGGGATCGCCCACGGCTGTACGGGCAAAGGAAACGACCAACTCCGTTTCGAGGCCGTCTGGCGCAGTTCGGATCTCGAGGTCATCGCACCCGTCCGCGAGATGGGCATGACCCGCAACTGGGAGATCGAGTACGCCGCCGAGCGCGATCTGCCCGTCGAGGCCGGCAACGAGGGCACCTGGTCGATTGATACGAACCTCTGGAGTCGCTCTATCGAAGGCGGTAAACTCGAGGAGCCCGACTACGTTCCCGACGAAGAGATTTACAACTGGACGACGGCCCCAAGCGGCGAGACCGAAGAGATCGAACTCACCTTCGAAAACGGCTATCCAGTCGCGCTCAACGGCGAGGCGATGGGCCCAATCGAACTCACCGAACAGCTCAACGAACTGGCAGGAGGCTACGGCGTCGGGCGTACCGACATGATGGAAGACCGCATGCTCGGGCTGAAAGTCCGCGAAAACTACGAACATCCCGCGGCGACGACGCTGCTGAACGCTCACAAAGGCCTCGAGGCGCTTGTACTCACCAAAGAGGAACGTGATTTCAAACAACAAGTCGACAACGAATGGAGCCAGAAAGGCTACGAGGGCCTCGTCGACGGCCCGCTTGTGGCCGCACTGGAAGGGTTCATCGAAGAAACCCAAACCAAAGTGACCGGCACGGTCACCGTTCGGTTTGAGGGAGGCCAAGCCCGCGTTGTCGGCCGCCAAAGTGAGTATGCAGTCTACTCGGCGGATGCCGCCTCGTTCAACACGGAGACAGTCGGTAAGATCACCCAGGAGGATGCGACGGGTGTTGCCAAATACCACGGGTATCAGGATCGCATCGCCGCCCAAAGCAAGAACGCAGCCGACCAAGACGACTAATATGACTGACGACTCGACAGCAGACAATGCGGCAGCCGGCGAAAAGACGGTCGTCCGCCGGGATCGCTTTAGCGGCGGGCCAGCCCGTGAGTTCCTGTCGAGTCTGGCCGGCGACAGCCGAATTTTTGCGGCGGATTTGGCGGTCGATCGTGCACACGTCGTGATGCTTGCCGAACAGGGAATCATCAGCGACGAGGAAGCCGGCTCGATTCTGTCGGCACTCGAGGCCGTCGAAACCGCAGGCCACAGTGCGTTGGCCAGCGGCGAGGACGTTCACGAGGCCATCGAGTCGGCGGTTATCGACCGCATCGGCCCCGACGGCGGGAAAATGCACACCGCCAGAAGCCGCAACGACGAGGTGGCGGCGTGTATTCGGTACCGACTGCGTGGGGATCTGCTGGAAGCCGCAGAAACAACCCTTGGGCTGCGTGAGGTACTGCTCGAGGCGGCCGCCGCCCACACCGAGACGATCATGCCCGGGTACACGCATCTCCAGGCGGCCCAACCGATTACGGTCGGACATTTCCTCATGTCGTACGTCTCGGCTGTCGAACGTGATACTGCTCGCCTGCTCGAGGCCTTCGACCGAACCAACGGCTCGCCACTCGGCGGGGCGGCCTTCGCGGGCACCCCGTTCGATATCGACCGCGAGCGCACAGCCGAGTTGCTTGGGTTTGACCGAGTGGTCGAAAACTCGATGGACGCCTCCTCAGCGCGGGATTTCCTTGCCGAAGCCACGGCCGCACTGGCGATTCACGCCACGACGCTGTCGGGGCTCGCAGAGGACATCATCGTCTATGCGAACAAGGGCTATGTCGATCTGTCGGACGATTACAGTTCGACCTCCTCGATTATGCCACAAAAAAAGAATCCCGACACCCTCGAGTTGACGCGTGCGGTCGCCGGCGATGCGATCGGAGAGCTGACCGGGCTGCTTTCGACGCTCAAAGGACTCCCGCGGGCGTACAACCGCGATCTGCAGCGGGCCCACCCACACACGTTCCGGGCGGTCGATGCGGTTGTCGAGGCCTCGGCGGTCGCCGCAGGAGCGGTCTCGACGGCTAACTGGGACGCCGAGGTGCTGGCCGCCGAAGCCGGCGACGGCTTTTCGACCGCAACCGGAATCGCGGATCTGTTGGCGATGGCTGGCCTGCCGTTCCGGACGGCCCACGAGGTGGTCGCGCGAGCTGCCGAAACCGCCGAAGACGATGAGGCGGCTGTCTCAGCAGCGCTTCTCGAGTCGGCCACCCAAGCGGTACTGGCAGAGTCGCTGTTCGAGTACGTCGAACAGTCTGCTCTCGAGGCGGCGCTCGATCCGGCCCACAGTGTCGCAACTCGCAACTCTCAGGGTGGGCCAGCCCCCGAGGCCCTCGAACAAACTGTCGCAGGCGCACGCAAGACACTGACTGCTGACAGCAACGCGCTGGCAGAACGACAGTCGGCGCTTTCGGAGGCTGAAGAACGGCTACGCACGGAGGTCGAAACGTATGTCTGAACTCGCCTTCGTCCGGCTCCGGCGACCCCCGTTTGGGGGCAACATACTGATATGAAATTTAGCAGTGAATTTCAACACGCGGTTTTGGTCGGGTAATTCGTCCGTAGTGGCCACTCCCATTATTGTAAACTTTCGGATAGGTTCGATGTGTTTAAGTATATAGGTACCCGACGAGTGAGTACGCACATGACAGACGTAGAATGTCCAGAGTGTGGGGCTGAAGTCTCCCTGCACGACGATGTTGAAGTCGGAGAGATCATCGACTGTGGTACCTGTGGTGCCGAACTCGAAGTAATCGCCGTCGATCCACCAGTTCTCGAACCAGCCCCCGAACTCGAAGAAGACTGGGGCGAATAACGCATCCCGCCGCGTCCGTCGGGCGTGGCCCTATTCATATGAACATTGGAATTCTCTACTCGCGGATTCGCAAGGACGAAAAGCTCCTGCTCGGAGAGCTACGAGACCGAGACCACACAGTCGAAAAGATCGACGTCCGAAAACACCAGTTTGGTCTCGAAGGGACGACCGCCACCATCGACGAGCTTGATCTCGTCGTCGACCGCTGTCTGTCGACCAGCCGGTCGCTGTACGCAACCCGGTTTTTCGACCACTACGGCGTAGCCGTGATCAACAGTCCCGAGACCGCCGACATCTGTGCTGATAAGGCCAAAAACAGCCTCGCGCTTGATGCGGCGGGCGTACCCACACCCGAAACGACAGTCGCCTTTACGACCGATACGGCGATGGACGCCATCGAGGAGTTCGGCTACCCCTGTGTCCTGAAACCAGTCGTCGGCTCGTGGGGTCGACTAATGGCCAAAATCGACTCGGAGAGCGCCGCAGAAGCCATCTTGGAGCACAAGAAGGTCTTGGGCCACTACGAGCACAAGGTGTTCTACATCCAGGAGTTCGTTGAGAAGCCGGGCCGCGATATTCGCGTGCTTGCGGCCGACGGCGAGCCAATCGCCGCGATGACCCGAACCTCTGAGCACTGGCTGACCAACGCCGCCAAAGGTGGCGACACTGAGGCGTTCGAGCTTGATGAGACGGCTCTCGAACTGGTCGAAACAGCCAGCGACGCCGTCGGTGGCGGTCTGCTTGGCGTCGACCTGATGGAGGTTGGCGGCGAAGAAAGCGGCGAGTACACCGTCCACGAAATCAACCACAACGTCGAGTTCAAAGCCCTCAACGGCTGTGTTGAGACCGACGTTCCGGCCGCTGTGGTCGACTGGTTGGAATCGAAAGCTACTGAATCTGCGGAGGAAGTTACCACAGCATGAGCGACGAAACCTACACTGCGAGCGTCATTGGCGGCACCGGCTTTACGGGCGGCGAACTGCTTCGGCTGCTGGCGGGCCATCCGAACTTCGAGATCGCCCAGGCGACGAGCCGCTCGAAGGCGAACAAAACGATTGGCCATTCGCATCCAAACCTTCGTGAGCTTGATTTGCGGTTCAGTTCGCCGGATGATCTCGAGTCCGTGGACGTCATTTTTGCGGCCACCCCCCACGGTGTCTCGATGGAACAGATCGATACGTTCTACGAACACGCCGACACTGTCGTCGATCTGTCGGCCGACTTCCGACTCAACACCGAAGCACAGTACGAAGAGTGGTACGACGGCCACAGCGCGCCCGAATACCTCGAGAAAAGCGTTTATGCGCTCCCAGAACTCACACGCGATCAGCTGCCCGGCGCAGAGCTTATTGCAAGCGGTGGCTGCAATGCTACCTCGACGATTCTGGGGCTCAAACCGCTTTTCGACGCCGATATTCTCGATGGCAGCGAACAGATCGTCGTCGACGTGAAAGTCGGCTCCTCTGAAGGCGGTGCGGGCGGCGGTGCGGCCTCGAGTCATCCAGAGCGGTCGGCGGTCGTCCGTCCCTACGCACCGATCAGCCACCGCCATGAGGCTGAAATTGAGCAGTTCCTCGGTCTTTCGGTGTCGTTTACCGTCCATGCGGTTGATATGATCCGTGGCTCCTCAGCGACCTGCCACGTTTTCCCCGGTGTGCCCGTCTCGAAAGGCGATCTCTGGAAGGCCTACCGCGGCAGCTACGAAGACGAGCCGTTTATGCGACTGGTCGCAGGCGGCGGGGGCGTCTATCGCTATCCCGAACCCAAGGCCGTCGCCGGAACCAATATGGGCGAGGTCGGCTTCGAACTTGACCCCTCGAACAAACGCATCGTCGCCGTTTCGGCAATTGACAACATGATGAAAGGCTCGGCGGGCCAGGCAATCCACGGCACGAACGTCGCGCTTGGTCTCGACGAGACCGCAGGCCTCGAGTTCACTGGCCTGCACCCAGTCGGCGCACCCTAACGCCACAGACACAGTACGATGACCGGATACACTCTCACAGACACAGATTCGATTGAATCGGCCGCCCACCAGGCGAACCAGCTTCTCGCAGACGGTGGCTCCCGGCCGCCGGTCGTGGTGAAAATCGGCGGTGCGAAAGCCGTCGATCCCGAAGGTGCAGTAGGCGACATTGCCGCGCTCGTCGAGGATGGCCGCGACGTAGTGGTCGTTCACGGCGGCTCGAGTGCCGTTGATGAGACGCTCGAACGCATGGGGATCGAACCCACGTACGTCGAGACGCCAGGCGGGGTTGCTGGCCGCTTTACTGACGAAGAGACGATCGAAGTCTTCGAGATGGTGATGGCCGGCAAACTCAACACCGAGTTGACCACGCTGTTTCGGAACGCAGGCGTCGATGCGTTGGGACTCTCCGGCGTCGACGGAGGCCTGCTGGCAGGCCCGCGAAAATCCGCAGTTCGTGTGCTTGAGGACGGCAAAAAGAAAATCAAACGCGGCGACCACTCCGGTAAAATCACCGAGGTGAACGGTGAGCTACTGGAGTCAGTGCTGTCGGATGGCTACACTCCAGTGGTGAGCGTCCCAATGCTTGGTGAGAACAAAGACGGCTCAGTAACGCCCGTAAACGCCGACGCAGACCGTTCGGCAGCCGCGATTGCGGGTGCGTTGGGCGGCGAACTTATTATGCTGACAGATGTAACCGGCATCTATGCGGATCCCGACGACCCCGAGACGTTGATTGAGTCGGCCTCAACGTCCAAGGAGTTGGACGCGGTCAAAGATGCGGCTGAAGGATTTATGACAAAGAAAGTGATGGCAGCGACTGAAGCCCTAGAGGGCGGTTCGCCCGCGGTGTACGTTGGAGATGCCAACAGTGAAACGCCAGTCTCCGGCGCACTCGAGGGAACGGGAACAACGATCCACCAAAGCGCCCTAGATGCCGAAAAAACGGAGGCGAGCCAATGAGCGGCTTTGTCTTTTCGGAAAAACCGATCGAAATCGTCGACGGAGATGGCGCATACGTCACCGACACCAGTGGAACCGAGTATCTGGATATGGGCGCGAGCTACGCCTGTGTCCCCTTGGGACATGGCCACGAGGCCGTCCAGCAAGCCGTGAGCGACCAGCTTTCGCGGATCACCTACGTGCAAGCGTCCTACCCGGTCGAGATCCGGACGAAACTGTACGAGTTGCTCGCCGAGACGGCTCCGAAAACAGTCGACAACGTGTGGCTCTGTAACTCTGGGACGGAAGCCAACGAGGCGGCCCTGAAGTTCGCCCGAAGTGCGACGGGCAACTCGAAGATCGTGGCGACAAAACGCGGGTTCCACGGCCGGACAATGGGTGCGCTGGCGACCACCTGGAAGAACAAATACAAGAAACCCTACGAGCCGCTGATCGGTGACGTGGAGTTCGTGCCGTACGGCGACACAGAAGCGATGGCCGAGGCGATCGACGACGAGACTGCCGCAGTAATTATCGAACCAGTACAAGGAGAAGGCGGCATCAACCCCGGCCGCAAAAAGTACCTTCAGCGCGTTCGCGTCGAGACCGCAACCAGCGGGGCGGCGTTGATTTTCGATGAGGTTCAAACCGGGATGGGCCGAACCGGCACACTGTGGGCCTCCGAGTGGGCCGATGTGGTGCCGGATATGATCACGAGCGCGAAGGGCCTCGGCAACGGCGTCCCAATCGGGGCGACGCTGTGTCGAGACTGGATCGCCGAGAACTACGGTTCGCACGCCTCGACGTTCAGCGGTGGGCCGGTTATTTCGGCCGCCGCACACGCAACTGTCTCAACAATCGTCGACGAGGAGATTCCCGCCCACGCCGCCGAGATGGGTGACTACATGATGGCCGAACTCGAGGCCGCCGTCGAGGAACACGACCTGCCGGTTCGTGAGGTCCGCGGAAACGGACTGATGATCGGCGTCGAGGTCAAACGCGGTGCGAACCGTTTGCTGCGTGATTTCGCGCTCAACCAC
>LKML01000100.1 GCA_001563795.1 Haloferacaceae archaeon B1-Br10_E2g22
CCATTCAAGAGGGCGGGAACTGCTCGCCCGTGGCTCATTATTGCTAACCACGAAGACAAACCGTTTCATGGCGACCAGTACATCGCGCTCACACTGACGACGAAATCGTGGCACGATGGCCTCATTTCGGTTTCAGACGACGACTGGATTCGTGGCGGCACACCGAAGCAAAGCCGTATCGTTCCGTTGGGTGTCCAGTCGCTCGCCAGCGACGATATTGATTTCTGGCAGGGCACGATCAGTAACGAGTGTTACACAATGGCCGTCGACGCACTGGTTTCGGAACTCTCGTAGCTATTCTGCGGCGGCCGCTGTCGCTCGAGCCTCGGCAATGTTCTGGCCATCTCGAACGAGCGCATCGACGAACAACTCACCCGCTTTATACGACGAGCGAACCATCGGCCCCGAGGCACAGTATAAAAAGCCTAACTCCCGCTCGGCGACGCATCGCCACGTCTCGAAGGCATCTGGGTGGACATACTCGAAGACGTCGAGATGCGACCTCGAGGGTTGGAGATACTGCCCAAGTGTGACGATATCGACGTTGACATTCCGCAGATCCGAGAGCGTCTGATAAATCTCGTGGTCGTACTCGCCGACCCCAAGCATGAGGCTCGTTTTGGTGTAGATATCGGACTCACGGTCGATCTGCTCGAGGACATCCAGACTCTGTTCGTAGCCGGCTCGTCGGTCTCGGACGGGCCACTGAAGGCGCTCTACGGTCTCGATGTTGTGGGCGATCACGTCGGGTTCGGCCCGGATGATCTTCCGGACGAGATCGGCCTCGCCCTGGAAATCGGGGATCAGCACTTCGACCAGAATCGAGGGGTCTCGAGCTTTGATCTCGCGGATCGTCTGAGCGAAATGTCCCGCTCCCTGGTCGGCCAAATCATCGCGGTCGACTGAGGTGAGCACGACGTACTCGAGGCCGATTTCGTCTACGGCCGCCGCGACGTTTTCGGGTTCGTCTGCATCGAGCGGTTCCATCCCGCCGGTTTCGACATCACAGAAGTTACAGCCGCGCGAACAGCGATCACCCATCAGCATGAACGTCGCCGTACCGGGGCCGTCGCGCCCCGACCAGCAATCGCCGAGATTCGGACAGTTGGCCTCTTCGCAGACGGTATGGAGGTTACGGTCGCGGAGCGTCGATTTGATATCGGCAAACCGCTGGCCCGACGGCGGGCGCATTTTCAGCCAGTCGGGTTTGCGTCGACGGCGTGCCATACACTGCGTTTTGTGGCCTTCAGCAAAAACGTGCGGATCACACCCTCGTAGCGGAAGGAAACGCCTTTGGCTGGCCGGCCCCCGTTGGTGGACAATGAGGCACGCAGCCGGTGAGTCGACGTGAAGGTCACCGACGCAGTCCCTGATTTTGCCGATGCGTTCGGCTTCGAGGAGTTCAACCGGATGCAACGCGAGGCCCTGCCGGTCATTCTCGAGGGCACTGACAACGTGGTCGCCAGCGCGCCGACCGCCTCCGGGAAAACTGCACTCGCCGAACTCGCCATCTGCCGGACGCTTCGGGACAACGGCACAGCCCTGTTTATCGCGCCGATGCGCGCGCTCACGAACGAAAAGGAAGCCGAATGGAACCGCTTCGAGGAGTTGGGCTACTCGGTGTATGTCGTCACTGGCGAACGAGATCTCAATCCCCGGCGAGCCGAACGCGCAAACATCCTGGTGATGACACCGGAAAAAACTGACTCGGCCACCCGCAAACACGATTCGCCCAGATACTCCTTTATTACGGGCGTCGATTGTGTCATCGTCGACGAGGTTCACCTGCTTGATAGCGACGGCCGTGGTGGTGTCTTGGAGGCTACCATCTCGAGGCTCCGACGGCTCTGTGATCCACGGATCGTCGCCCTCTCGGCGACGATGCCGAACATCCAAGACGTTGCGGGCTGGCTTGATGCGCCGCCAGAAGCGACGTTTGAGTTCGGCGACGACTACCGCCCGGTCGACCTCCATTCGGATGTCCGAACCTACAGCCACGGCGATAACGCCTTCGCCGACAAATACCGGCGGCTGTATGCCGCACTCGACATTGCCGAACCCCATATCCGCGAGGAGGGCCAGGCGCTCGTGTTCGTCTCCTCGCGGCAAGATGCCGTGCGAGCGGCCGCCAAAGCCCGCGATGAGATTGCCGAACGCGATATTCCGATGGGTGCGCGTGGTGACTACGATGTTCATACCGACGCCCAGCAGTTGAGCAACGACAACCTCCGGAAAGGCGTCCCTGATGGCGTTGGGTTCCACCATGCGGGACTCGCCAAAGACGACCGCGATGCTGTCGAAGAGTGGTTCAAAGACGGAACAATCCAACTGCTGTTTTCGACCTCGACGCTTGCGTGGGGTGTCAACCTCCCTGCACGCTGTGTCGTCATTCGGGATACGAAGTATCACGACCCACTCGAGGGCGAAGTCGACATCAGCCCGCTCGATATTCTCCAGATGCTCGGCCGTGCGGGACGCCCCGGATACGACGATGTGGGCTACGGCTGGGTGGTCTGTGATTACTCGGATGCCGACAAATACCGTCGGCTGCTCCGGGAGGGCAAAGAGATCGAATCTCGGCTGGCAGAGGATCTGGACGCACATCTCAACGCCGAGATCGCTATGGGAACGATTCGGGATCTCGAGGATCTCATGGGCTGGCTCGAGACCACCTTTTATTATCAGCGTGCCCAATCCAAACCAGCCGAGTACGGCTTAGATGGTCTCCGCGAGCGGGTTGGTTCGACGCTCGAAACGCTCGTCGAGCGCGGGTTTGTCGAGACCGACACGGAGTTGGGCGTCGATCCGACGGTTCTCGGTACGCTGACTTCGCAATACTACCTCCGGCTCTCGACGGCCGAGCGGTTTGCCCGACTTGCCGAACGCGACCGGATCAGCGTTGAAGACGTCCTCGAGGCCGTTGCCCGCGCCGCCGAGTTCGACAGTGTCTCGGCCCGACAGGCCGAAACAGATGCTATCGACACTGTTCTTTCTGGGACAACAACCGACCTCGAAA
This sequence comes from Haloferacaceae archaeon B1-Br10_E2g22, assembly GCA_001563795.1. GTDB lineage: Archaea > Halobacteriota > Halobacteria > Halobacteriales > Haloferacaceae > Halohasta. The sequence continues at coordinate 3,017 of LKML01000100.1, forward strand.
ACGGCCACCGCAAGGTGCTGGCAATTCTGAGCGCCGCAATGGACGGCTCGACACCCAGTGACCTCCGGAGCGATGCGTGGGTAATCAAACAGAACGCCCTCCGCCTTTTGGCCGCCCTGCATGCGTTTGTTGATCGGTTTGCAGGCCCACGGGCAGCAAACCTCCTGGCTCGAATTGAAGCCCGCCTCGAGCACGGTGTTTCCCGGCAGGCGGTCGCACTAACTGCTATCGACGGCGTCGGTGCCACGCGGGCAGAAACGCTCGCCCAGGGTGGGCTCACAACACCTGCCGACATCGTCGATGCTGGGGTTGCAGAACTCACTCGCGCGGGTCTGACAGCCGGTGTCGCCGAGCGTGTCATCGGCTCTGCAGGTGGTCTCCCGCAGGTCGTCGTCGAATGGGGGCCGTTCCCCGAGGCGATCGCTCGCGGCGAAAACGAGATGTGTGAGGTAACCGTGCGGTCGAAAGCGGGCAGTGCGGCCGCCGGCATCCGGGTGACAGTCAACGGCGTCGAAATGAATCAGACTCGGAGCTATCTGGGAACCACAACCGTCCCGGTCGGCGTGTTTGGTGCTGACCAAGACCTCGAGTACACTATCGAAGTAACGTTTCCTGAACTACCGTTGGCTCCGGTTCGGGCGAGTCGGTCAGTCTCCGTTGAGTAAGGAGTTGTCCGGCTTCGATCCGCAGTTATCGCTCGGAAACGGGCGTCCGGCCAGCGATATCCGATGTTTTCTTGAATAGGATTGCGACAACAACGGTAAAAACGACTGTGCCAAGGGCGATCGGACTCGCCGCGCCAGCGAGCGCTGGGCCGACAGTAAACCAGACGACGGCAACGGCGAGTACTGCCGAGAGGCCAACGAGTGCGACGCCAAGAATTTTGAATACGGTCTCGAATCGATTGGAGTCCTCAGCAGGTGATGTATCCGCTGTCATGCCTGACTGTCGACTAGCCTAGGTTATAAACTGGATGGCGTTTCCCACTGGATAAAAACGCCCTACAGCGGCTGGTAGAACGGGATCGGTGGGTGCGGAAGATGAATTCCCATAAACATCAGCGCATGCTGCAGCGGGATGTATCCCAGCATAATGAATGCGACTCCCAACACTCGGTGGAGCTTGATTCGCATCCCTGTCGACAACGACTGAAACAGCGTCCCGTACAGAAACAGCGACGGGATTGTTCCCAGTCCCAACACAGCCAACGCAGCAGCCCCACCCGCAGGTGAGGCCTGGACGAAGGCGTACAGAAACGCCGGGTATAACAGCGGACACGGCAGCAGCCCGTGCAGTCCCCCAAGTGCGAAAATTCGGTGATTGCCGACGTAGTTGTCAACGCGCGCCGTGAGATGTCGTTGGACGAAATGTGTTACCGGTCTGAACAGCGATTCGCCCGGCAGCGACATCGCACTGCCGCGCAGCAGGTAGTGGAACCCGGCGGCGATAATCAACACGCCAATCACGAAGCCCACGACGATGTTGAGTTCTCTGAACACCGTTGTCAGCTGCTCTGCGGAGACAAACACGAGCGAGCCGGCCAGCCCGAACAGCCCGCCGATCAGCGCATAGCTCACTGTCCGACCCAGATTAAACAGCCCGTGTTGGCTGACCATTCCCACTGACAGTTGGTTGGCTGGCCCACTGGATTGCTGTTCCATGCGGTCGGCGTATGTCGTTACCAGCGGCCCACACATCCCCAGACAGTGGGCCCCACCGAACAGTCCGATCAAGAAAAACACCCCCAAGCCGACGGCCTCACCGCTGAGCGCGCCCGCACCCTGGGGTGCCTCGCAGGTGTGGAGGAGGTTCACTGTTCGTAGTTATTCGTAGGCGGCTACAACCGTTTCGAAATCGTCGGCAACACGTCCGACTTCGGGTTCGTCACCGAGGTAAGCGCGTTCGACAACACCGTCAGGGTTGACCAGAAACGTCACCGTGACGTGGTTGAAATCGTATGCCTCTTCGCCCTCTGCGCTGACCTTCTCGAAGCCAATTCCGAGTTGGTCGTTGACGACTTCTTTAGCTTGGTCGTCGTCTTCGGGCCGGAGATACTGCCAACTCTCGTGGGTATGGTCGATCCCCATTTGGTCGGCGTTCTCCTCGAGTTCTTCTGGGGTGTCGCGTTCGGGATCGAACGTAATTCCGATCATCTGGACGGACTCCAATAACTCCCGGCTGTCAAGTTCGGCCTGTATGTTTCCCATCGAACCCATCAGCAGGATACATTCGGCTGGACAAAACGCATAAAACGCGGTGTACAATGCGGGCACCTCAACGGCGGTCGACTCGAAGAGGTCGTCTTCAAAGGCGTTTGGCAGGCTGAAATCCGGGAATTCTTCGCCGTAGGCCGGATACGCCAGCGAACTGCTTTCGGCACCCTGGTCGCCTGGTTCGCCAAGCACGACCGTTTCCGGCCCGGAGTCGAACAGTCCACCCAAACAGCCCGCAGTCGAACCGACCGCACCCACAGCAACCGTTGAAAGATACTCTCGGCGGTGCATCTACCACTCATAGGTGTTCGATCCCATTGTACTCTCTGGTGTGGGAGCCGAATCGCTCGGATGCGGTGTCGGCTCCCCACACCATATGGGTTAAATCGCCCGGTGACCTACACACAGTGATGCACCTTACGCAGGAAGCCTCTCAGCGTCGAACCGTTCTGACAGCACTCGGCAGTGGCCTTGTCGTCGGACTGGCCGGCTGTCTGGGCGATGGCGACGACTTGCCGGAGCCAGTGAGTCTCGACGACGGCCAAGCCTGCGATGAGTGTGGCATGGAGATCGAACAGCATCCGGGGCCGACCGGCCAGGTGTTTTTTGACGACCATCCGCCCGACCGCGATGGCCCAGCTTGGTTCTGTAGTTCGACCTGTACCTACAGCTACCGGTTCGACCGCGAGGACGAAGGAACCGATCCGATCGTGACGTATCTCACTGACTATAGCCAACTCGAGTACTCGGTCGACGACGGCGATGAACCCTCGATTTCGGCCCACCTTGCGGCCGACGACCACCGCGAGGAATCCGAGCTAACGGTCGTCGCTGGCAGCGATGTCGAAGGCGCGATGGGCCCGGAACTCATCCCCTTCGGCGATGCTGACGATGCCGAAGCGTTTGCCGACGAGTACGGCGGCGACGTGCGTGCGGCAACCGATGTCGACCGCGAACTCGTCGACTCGGTTAGATCGTAACTCCAAGTTGGAGCACTCCAGCGGCGATCAACACGACACCACCGAGTTTCTGTCCGACTACTGAAAGCCGTGCGAGTTTGAGGTCTGCGATTTCATACCCCACGCCGATAGCAACGGTCACAGCCAACAGTAACAGCGCAATCGTCCCGCCGTACGTACTGAGCACGACCGCCGCCTGTGTCGGGCCGGCCTGTAGTGCGTTGAGCGTTACTCCGAAAAACAGCGGTGCGACACAGCCAACCGCAGCCACCGCATAGACTGCACCAAAGATCCCGAAACCAACCACACCGGGCCGCTGGTCGGGCAGCGGGAGATGCCAGCCGAACGTCGAGCCACCGACCAACAGTACGCCAAAGGCGACCAACGCGAGTCCCGTGAGTGGCTCGAGACGGCCCATCCACGGCTGGACGGCCTCACCAACGACTGCAACACTACCGACGGTGACCGCGAACACAGCAAGCACGCCGACTGCCGCAGCCAGCCCGCGCACTCCGTCGCTGCGCAGCGTTCCGTCGCCATCGCTCAGATACATTCCGACGTAGCCTGGCAACAGCGCGTAGGCACACGGGGAGAAAAACGTCGCCACACCTGCGCCGACGGCGATTGAGAGTTCTGAAAGCATGTGGGTGGTCACTGCTTGTCCGTTGTGTACAATACTCTGGAGTTCGCCTAAGCCTGTTGGTTTCGCCGCGCTTGACGTTCAGAGACGTACCAAAGCGCGTAAAGCCGTACCCGCCCTACCGATCAGTGTATGGAATTTGCCGGGGGAAGTGCCACTCGAGGCGAACGCCTCGCGGTAGGCATCGTAATTATCTGTCTGCTGCTTGCCGCCGGCGTCTTTGTCGTCGACGTTGATAGCTCTGCGCCCGAGTCGGTGCCGTTCGAAGAAACTCGCTCTATCGGGTTTGCCTCCGAAGACAGCGAAGCGATTGACTCGGATGATTCAGTGCCGCGCGCACAGGTGTTTTATTCACAGTACCAGTATGTGATCGGCTACTACGGCATCGAAACTGCTGTTGATGCGATGGACGACCCAACCAGCCAACAGCAGTTCGGCTACCCACTGGTGACGTATGTGACCACCTACGACGGGACGGACATTGAACTTGCAGATGGCATTATCGAGACCGTCCAACCGCCTGCTTGGGAGCGTGCAGACCGCGCGTACTACGTCGTCGACAGTGCGGCCGAAACGCCCGCTGGCTCTGTCGTTGTGCCATTTGCTGACCGACAGGCCGCCGAGGAGTTCGCCGACGAGCATGGGGGTTCTGTCATGGGCTGGGACGACCTTCGCGAGCAGTCCTTTGAGGTTGATGATGCCGACCTCGTTCGCCAGCAGGTCGATACCCAACATGACGAGGCCGACCAACGCGTCGACGAGGCCAGCGAGTTGCTGGATCGGGAGGTCTCGCGGGAACTCACAGCTGACGACGACTTGCAGGCCGAACTCGATGCTGCACCCGACAACTCCACGGTGGTGTTGGAACCGGGCACGTACGATGGCCCGGTTGATATCAACACCTCGGTGACGTTGCGGGCCCACGAGGCGACGGTTGTCGGCGATGAAAACAGCTCGAGCGTTCGAATCAATGCCGACGATGTCGCTATCGAGGGGCTTTCGGTCGAAGGAATCGGCAACGAGAGCCGTGATCCGGATGCGGTCACGGACGAAGAGTGGGATGCCAACATCGAGTTGGGCTACGGCCACGGCGATGCCGGCATTGCTGCGGTTGATGCCACAGGCGTCTACCTAACCGATGTGACCATTCCGTACACGGAGGCAAACGGTATCCTGCTGCGAGATAGTCCCGATGCGGTCGTCACCAACGCGAC
>LKML01000005.1 GCA_001563795.1 Haloferacaceae archaeon B1-Br10_E2g22
AAACGAATGTGTAGTTGATGTTTGACCTCACAGGGTTTCAACGAGACCTGCTGTATACGATCAGTTCCGTTGAGGAACCGTACGGACTGGCAATCAAATCAGCCCTCCAGAAACATCGTACAGAAGATGTCAATCACGGGCGACTGTATCCAAACTTGGATACACTCGTTGAGAAAGGATACCTCGAAAAAAGCAAAAAAGACCGGCGAACGAACCTCTATACACTTACCGAAACCGCATATGAGGCGATAGAGGAACGACAAAAGTGGGAACAACGCCAAATGGCCAACTAATCACTGCACTCGAGCGGGCGACCGAACGCCCTGTGGAGCACCACAGTCATACATCGCCTCACGGTTGGTCTACGAACATACAGCCTCCCAGCAGTCCCAAACACCCCGTTGGCCCTCAAACGCACGCTGACAGCGGCTTAAGCAGCTTCGAGTACCTCAATAGTGGATAGCTGGGACGACGCTGTATTTGACCGCCTCCCGGGTGCTCAGTAGAGATTCGAACCAGTTGCGTTCTTCGTCCGTCAGCGTTGAATAGCTACAACCGATAGCGGCTTGAGGCGAGACCGCGCCTCAAGAGCCCGCCCACAGAAGGAAACGCCTTTTAGGTCTTGCCGGATACGAACAGATGAGGGCTGGTAGCTCAGTTTGGCAGAGCGACGGACTCTTAATCCGTCGGTCGCGTGTTCAAATCGCGTCCAGCCCGTTTTTGCTCCGAACACCATGAGGAGCGAAGCAGCTACTGATTTGAACGCAAGGAGCGAACGTAGCGAGCGACTGAGTGTTCAAATCGCGTCCAGCTCGTTTTTGCTCCGAGCGTTATGCGACGAGCCGAGCGGCTGTACGGTTTGTATGTCGGGAACGAACCGAACTTACCGAGAGACGTGATCGGCCGACAGTCGGTCTGGCTTACTGCGATTGAACGATAGGTCGTTCCCACTCTGCGAACGGCGTCCCGGCGGTCGACAACTCGAGATACGACTGCTGGGTAGAACGCACTGCGTCGGGGAAACTCATCCCGGCATCCAACTCGGCCCGCACTTGATCGAGTTTCCACTGACTCGGGGTGAGCCGGCGATTCCATCGGGTCTCAAGCGGGTCGAGATACCGGCTGATCGCTGATTCACTGAACCCTTGTTTGGCGAGCCCGAGTCGTGCGTGTGCAAAGAGATCCGCATAAATCTCTGCGGAGTCGGTTGTCTCTGTCCCGTCGGCAGTAATCCAGGCTAGTTCGGCCTCAAGGCCGTTTTCGACAGCACTGTAGAATGCCGCTTCGGCGGTCGATTGCTCGAGTTCAGCGACCGGATGATCAACAGCGATTAGTCCACGAATCAGTCCGGTCACAAGACACTGCACAGAGATAATGTCCCCGACAGTCGGCTGGGTTGGAATCGGGCGGTATTCGATGCGGATCGACCGCTCGTCGCCGCTGCCGACCGGCTGACCGCCAGTGACAGCCCGGAGCCACCGCCAGTAGGTACCGCGTTTGTGGCTCAACTCCCAGTAGTGGTCGGCGAACGTCTCGCGTGGGTCTTCGAGTAACCATTCGCGCAGGAAGGGCGCGACAGTGTCATCGGCTGCCAGCAACTCGAGGACGTCGGCCGTTTCGTCGATTTTCTCGGGGAACTTCACTTTGTGCCAGGCCTGATTAATCGACTGCTCGAAGACCCCGATCCGAAGTTCGTGATGGGTTTCTTCGAGCAACTGTTTGGGGTCGTCTACATCGTAGAGATCAACTGGCAACAGCGGCGAGTTGGTCGTCAGCGCGAGTACGGGCCCGAGGGTAGCGATAGCGGCGTTGTACGCCTGCGGGAACGCCTCGGCGTCGGGTATCTGGAGATGCGGCTGGATCGAACTTGTGAGCGATTCGACCAAGATCGTTGGAAACGACACCTCTGTGCCGGGAACCGAAAGCGAGACGCTGCCGCCGGCTTTGTTGAGTATGTCTGTATCAATCGCACTATAACGCGGCGATCGCGCCATATTGTCGGCGACAAGCACTCCATTTTCGCGCTTGACAGCACTGAGATACGACTCGGTGCCCTCGGCAGGTGGAACCGTCCACATGGCGTCGAGAACGATCTCACAGCCAGCCTCGCGGGCGGCCGTGCGTGTCGATTCGTAGCTCGCCTGTAGCGTCTCGGCCTGGGTTTCGATTCCCTCGGCGGTGAGGGTGTTCGGTGTGGTGTTGAGCTCGGCGTTGTGCAGTCCAAGTTCCTTCTCACAGTCGGCTTCAAACACTGATTTGGGGAGTTCGACAAGCGTTGCCTCGTCGTTGACGGCGTACACCTCGAGTTCCATGCCGACACCGAACGAAGGCGAATCAAGCTCGCCGGCCGCAATTGCCTCTGTGAGTTCGGTTGCCTGGTTGTCGACGCGGCTGTCGAACTCTGTTGCCGCCTCGGGGGTAAGTGACCGATTCACTAACTCGAGAAACGTCGAGTGGTTCATTTTCCTGATGGTTGCAAGCCACTCTCAAAGAGTTATCGCCGCCGGCAGCCGGCCCGTGGAAACAAACGGGTACGGATTTATTCACCCAGTCACAAGAACATCTGTGCAGATTGTGGGCTACGATTCGGCCGACGGCGGACTCCTCGTGAGCGACGACGACCGACTCACCTATCGTGAGCTTACAGCCGGGGTTGATCTCGAATACACCCTCGAGGATCGCCACTGTGCGGGTACTATCCACGACGATACCCATATTGCCTGTGAAAACTCCGCCGCTCCCTACTGTGCGGATCACACTCATATCTGGGTGTGTGCGAGATGTACCGGCAGTTGTCTCAAAGACGAGATGGACTGTCATGATGACCACGCGATCTATCTTGCTGCGTTCGCTCCCGACACGTTCAAAGTCGGCGTCACCAAACGGTGGCGACTCGAGACCCGACTTCGCGAACAGGGTGCAGATATGGCCGCGCACATCCGAACGGTTGCAAACGGACGGATTGCCCGCGAACTCGAGGCCGAAATCGCCACCGACATCACCGACAGAGTGCGTATGCCGACAAAGCTTGCCGGTCTTGGTCAGTCGGTCGACCGCGGGGCCTTCGAGGCGTTGCTCACGGAGTTCGAGCCTCTCGAGACGTTCGATTTCGAGTACGGCCTCGAGCTCGAACGCCAACCAGTCAAAGAGACACTGGCGACAGGAACCGTCCGCGGGACAAAGGGTCGGATTCTGGTACTCGACCGTGGCGGCTCGACGTATGCGGTAGATATGCGAGAGTTGGTTGGATACGAGGTAAGCGAGCGTAGACAGCGCCGTGAACTCCAATCGAGTCTCGGTTCGTTTTAAATCAGTTAGTCAGGTTACCGATGCGCTGGTGGATATCTCGAACCTTTTGTGCTTGCTGTTTGTTGGCTGCAGCGATCTCTTGGATTTCGTTGGCGACCATCTGTGTTTCTTCGACGAGTTCGGTGATCATGCTGGCAACCTCTTCGGTTGAGACTGCTTGGTCGTCTGTTGCGCTGGAGACTTCTTGGATTCCCTGTGAGGCTTCTTGGACGGCTTGGGCGATATCCTGCAGTGTGTCCATCGCGTTTTGTACTTTTTCGATTCCTTCATCAACCTGTTCGGTCGTTGTATCAAGACTTTCGACGGTGTCTTGGGCATCGGATTTGATCTCTTCGATCATCGTCTCGATCTCGCTGGCGTGGTCTTGGGACTCGCCGGCAAGTGATTTGACCTCGTCGGCGACAACCGCAAAGCCTTCCCCAGCTTCCCCGGCACGAGCAGCCTCGATAGACGCATTCAACGCGAGAATGTTAGTTTGGTCAGCAATGTCGTTGATCACCTCGACGATCTCGTCGATCTCGTCGATTCGTTCCTGAAGTGTATCGACATCAGCCGAGACAGCCTGTGTGGAATCATCGACACGCTGCATTACATCAATGGCCTCTGTGGCGGCGTTTCGACCCTCGTTTGCGAGATCCTCTGCGTTCGCACTTGTGGCTGCGACTTCTTCGGCCGTTGAGGCGATTTCTTCGACCGTTGCCGACATATCAGAGATTTCCATCGAGACCTCTCCCATTGAACTCGCCGAATCTGCGGCCAAACCGCTTATCTTCTCAGTTGATTCGGACATTTCGTCGGCAGTGGTCTCGATTTCTCGGATATCTGATTGAACGTTCTCAGCAACCGATCGCTGCTGGTTGAGTTCTGATTTGAGCTGTCGTTCGATCTCGTGTTGTCTTTCTGCTTGGTTCTTGTGTGCTCGGACAAACGAAATGATCGTCTCCAAAAACGAACCTTCTTCAGACAGCCACGGCCCGTCATCTTCGACGGGCCGCTGTTCAGTGTAGACGACTTCGATGACGACTGGCGTGCCGGCCTCCGTTTGCGTTTCTCTGCTTAATGAGGCACCGACCCGCTGGAAGCCGGCCGACTCCACAACCGTCTCGCCGACAGCGATCTGGGCTTCGGTTACTGCTGGATATTGGAACCACTCGGTGAGTTCTTCGACGAACGTTCCGATCAACTCCTCGGTCGAACGGTCAATGTCGGTAAATAGTTCGTTGGCACGGGTGATCGCAGTGAGTTCTTTGGTTCGCTCTTGCAGTGCGACTTTGGCTTTGGTCGCGCTCATTTCGGCATACTCCTCGTCCAAGGTAAACTGCTCAGAAGGAAGCTCCGATTCGACGACTTCGGCTGACGGACTCATATATCCAATATTATGTTGTTGTCTGTAATAACATACCGTTCAAATTATTGCATCTGAGAATATTAGTCAGGGATTCCGTATTTGTGTACTCTTCGTCTCGCTGTTATGCTCGAGAACTGGATGAACAACCGTTTTCCGTCAGCCGATCAAATCACGCGCTATGACAGACGACTCACCGACTGACGAAGACGTCTCAAACGACTCAGACAGTAACGCTGACGGCGACGAAGAGAAATCCTTCCGCGAGCGCGTCGAAGAGATCCGCGAGAAACGCCAAGCCGAACGCGAAGAACGTGGCGAGGGAGGCGCGCCAAGCCCCGAAGAGATGATGGGAGGCGGCGGCCCGAACATGGGTGGTGGCGGCAACCCCTTTGCCCAGATGATGAGCGGGATGATGGGTGGCGGCCCCGGCGGCATGGGCGGCCCAGCCATGGGTGGCCCTGGCAGCGACGAATCTGGCGGCAACGAACAACTGGTCAGAGAGGTTCGACAGCTCCGAGACGAAGTCCGGGACACCAACCGGGAACTCCGGCGGATCGCTGATGCCCTCGAGGACGACTGAAAAACCTGCGTGTCGACTCTCCGAGCGATGCAACTCGACGAACTGTATTGTCAGCGAGCAGTGTCGAGTCCGGAACAGCTAACAGACCACCGACCCCCCATAGACCAATGAGTATCGCCGAAGAGCGCATCGAGATCCTTTTCGAACTCGCCAAAGCCCAAGCCAGCAACGGCGAGTTCGATCGCTCTCGAGAGTACGTTCGGCTGGCCCGCCGGATCGCCGAGCGAAACCGCTGTGGGCTCTCCCGGGAGTTCAAGCGCTACACCTGCAAGCGGTGTGATGTCGCTCTGCGGCCCGGACGTAACGCACGAGTCCGACTCGCTACTGGCCGAATCGTCATTCGGTGTGACTGTGGGGCGACCCAGCGGTATCCGTACAAATAACACTCATTCTGCGGTGGGCTGTTGTTGTTCGGCCAGCAGTGTCTCGAGATTCTCCAGTGTAGACTGCAGTTCACGCTCGTTGTACCACCGAACCATCGGCTCGATAACGCGCGCAATCACCCGCCCGGGAACTGCATATTCCGCACTGTATGTGATTTTTGTGCCGTCTTCGGTTGGCTCGAGATCGAGTGTGATCGCACCTGTCAGTCCCTCCTCGAGCGCAAAGACATGCTGCGTTGGTGGGTCATAGGCTGTCTGGACGAGTCGGCCATCAATGGGAACGCCAGCCAGTCGGTAGGTGTAGGTCAACTCTTTGCCACCGTTGTCTCTGGGTTTTATATTTCGAATATCGGTGATGCTCGGAGAGATTGTGGCATGCGTCTCCGGATCATCAAGCGTTTCAAAGACTGTTTCGACCGGTGTCGAGACTACAATGCTGTCTGAGACGTGAACCATATGCTACACTACGAGAGACGATGTGAAACCTATTGTGTCAGTAGAATTTCCTTTCAGCCCTGCCGGTGGCCGAGAGTATTGAACGGGTCGTCAACAAGCCGTAACTAGGTGGAAAAAACCGCTAATGATGCGGCTACCGTTGGTACTCACCTCGCAAATGAAACAATCGAGTCGGCCTGAGAGTGGCCAGCCACTGCAGGCACCCCAACCGGCCGTCTCATCCTACAATCGGTTGCGGATAATCCGGAACCGAACGGCGATGTTTGCCCGACGACAACTCCGCTCGCGTACGCCTGTGCGATCAATCGATGAGGCAGACCTCGAGGCAATCTTAGAGCGGTATGACGACGATACTGTCTTCGTGCATATCGGACTCAGTGACATCAACGCCGCTTTTCGAGGAAATCCCTTTGGGTTCATCCTGTCGAAACTCGACAGCCACTTTGAGAGCATACTGACACCAGGATTCACGCCCTCGTTTCGGAAAGACGACGGCCGGGTGTATCATAAACAGTACTCCCCGCCGCGGTTCGGGACGTTCTCACAGCTGTTTCATCCGCTGGCTGAGTATCGCACTGATGATGCGACCAACTCGATTTTAGTTCGCGGGCCCTATCGGTTCGACGACTGCGATCACCACGACTCGTGGAGTCCAGCAGGCTGTTTCGGTGCGCTCGACAGCCAGAACGTGCGGTATCTCACTGTTGGTACCGACTGGCTGGTAGCCTCGCAACTCCACTACCTCGAGTGTCTGTTCGATCTGCCGTACATACAGACCGTCGACTACGAGGGAATCATCTACTACGACGAGACTAGCCACGATCAGATTATCCAACGGAGCCACGAGTATCGCAGAGATGTGACATGGAACCGCCGGAAGATAGCCACCGACCTCGCCGCAGGAGGCGTCGTTGAGTCGTATAACTGCAACGGCCTGCGAATCTTTACGTTCAATGCCCGCGAGCTACGGCAGGCGCTGGCTCCAAAGCTTATCGCAGACCCCTACTATCTGGTGACCTAGGCCTCGAGACGGCCCAACAAACCGACTGGCCGATTCGACCGTGTGACGGTCTCACAGGCCGAGAAACCGCGAGATTTCATCGAAGGCCTTATTTGGGGCTGCGGCGTTCGAGGTGATAACTAACCATGGGAGACAAACCTGCCTCGATGTACCGGGATATCGACAAGCCCGCGTACACTCGACGTGACTACATCACCGGGATTCCCGGCTCGAAGATCGCACAGCACAACATGGGTAATCTCCAGGCAGACCCCGAAGACTACCCAGTCCAGATCAGCCTCGTCACCGAAGAGGCCGTCCAACTCCGACACGGCTCGCTGGAGTCCTCGCGGCTGTCGGCCAACCGTCATCTGTTGAAAACCCTCGGTGAGGGCAACTACAAAATGATTCTCCGAAAGTTCCCCCATCAGGTACTCCGAGAGAACAAACAGGCAACGGGTGCGGGCGCAGACCGTGTCTCGGATGGAATGCGCCAGTCGTTCGGTAAAATCGTCTCGACGGCCGCCCGCGTCGGTGCTGACGAAGCCATCTTTACGGCCTACTGTGAGCCTGAGCAAGCTCCCGTGGTCAAAGAAGCCTTCCGTCGTGCGTACAACAAAATTACGCCGCCATGCCGAATCGTCGTCGAGCGCGGTGAGAAGCTCCTCGTTTCGTAAACGAGATCACACGCTTTTTGTCGTCTCCCATGAACCTCCAGCGTATGCTTCAGCTCGCAGTCTCGACCAACGCTGAAACATTCGAGCGAATCTGCGAGCCACTGGCAGCCCGCGGTATCGAAACCGGGCATCTCCAGGCCAAACAGCGTTCGATCAACCTGACCGACGACGTGCCAACAGACCGCTTCGATGTCGGTTTCGTGTTTCCCGGACGACTGATGGAGGGAACGGCGATCAATACCCTCCAGACACTTCCGTGGGTCAACAGCCGCGAGGACGTACTCACTTCCCGGAACAAAGGTGGGGTAATCGCTGCCCTGAGTGCGGCCGATATTCCCGTCCCCAAGAGTGTGATGATCTCGAACCCAGTCGACGAGACGGTCGTTACCGAGGCCGTTGTGGATCTCTCGTTTCCTGTCGTCGTCAAGCCCAACTCGGCAACGCGTGGTGTGGGCGTCGCCAAAGCCGCAGATATGGACTCGCTTTTGGGGATCGTCGATTACCTAAATCTGATTCACGACTACCGGGCAACCGGTGACAAATCCTATCTCATCCAAGAGTTTCTGCCTGCGGCTCGAGACTACCGAGTGATGGTTGTCGGCGGTGAGTGTGTCGGCGGCGTCGAGCGCCGACTGCCCGAGGAGTTAGCCGACGGCCGCTGGAAACACAACGTCCACCGCGGCGCAGAGGCAAGGGGCCTCGAGTTGCCTGCTGGGCACCGCCGTCTGGCCGAGCGGGTGGCCGCCGAGTTGGGGATTCCGTATCTGGGTGTCGATCTGCTCGAGACCGACGGCCGACTTGTTGTCAACGAGACAAACGCCAGACCCACGATCGATGCAGCAAGCAAGTACGACGACGGCTTTTATGACCGACTGGCTGAGGTTATCAAACGGACTGCTGAGGACTCGTAGGTAGGTTACGAAAACGTATCAACTGCCAAAATCTGACCGTCGTCAAACCGGAAGACGTCGATGAACTCAAACAGTTTTTCGCCCTCTGAATCGAACAACCGACCGTAGGCCGCAAAACTGGCCGTCGACTTGAGCAGCGCGTCGATCTGATGGGTAGTATCAGTGTCGGGTCGGCCGGTTCGCATGAACTCGACGAACGCTTGGCGGCTCTCGAAGCTCCGGTCGGGGCGGTGCTGGACGAACTCGGGATGAAGCACGGAGTGTAGGGTCTCGTAGTCATGGGCGTCGAGACAACGATAGTACTCCTCGATGAGCCTCTCGTAATCCATACCTGCCGGTTGGTCGGAACTGCAAAGAGCGTTCTCCCCGAGCACATCTCAGAGTGACGAACGTGTTGGTGGTGGCCAAACGCGCCGTTTTTACTGACTGCCCACGCAGTGACGACACTGTGGAGCTACACATACGGTATGAGGGCGACGACGACCCACAGAAATGTACCGCCCGCAAGTTGGACAAATTCGACCGCGCACGGCTCCACCGTAGCCACCACGCGACGCCATACGGTGTCGTACTTAATCCCCACGCCGAGACGGCTCTTTCGCCAGCCGACCGCGAGACTGCAGCCGACGGCGCGCTTGTTGCCCTCGATTGCTCGTGGGAGTCTGCGGGCGAGGCGCAGTTTTCGTTGGCTGGCGAACACCGCGCGCTACCGTATCTCGTTGCAGCCAACCCCGTAAACTTTGGTCGACCTATGCAACTCACCACGGTTGAGGCGCTTGCTGCTGCACTGGTTATTTTTCAGGAGCGCGAGCAGGCAGAAGATATTCTGTGTAAGTTCACCTGGGGCGAGACGTTTCTGGAACTCAACGACGAACCCCTCAGACGGTACGCCAACTGCAAGAATTCGATTGAAGTCGTCGAGATACAACAGGAGTATCTTGATCGTTGAGAGGCCGTTAGGAAAAGACTGCGCCGATCGCGCCGGCAAGGGCGCTGTCAACAGCCAGAATAACCGTCACCACGAGACCGCCGACCAATACGCCGCCGAATCCAAGCGCACCGCCAAGAGGCCCACCGGCTAGCCCAATCACACCGAAGACGACTGCAAAAATGAGCGTCAACGCAATGCCTGCAACTGAGCCAGCAAGCAGGCCGTGCCAGGCTCCGTTTATTAGCCCGCCTCCAGCGAGATAGCCGGCGGCCAGCCCACCGATGATACCTGCGCCGATATGGCCAACGATTGGTGCGCCCGTCGCCAACGCGCCCGCAATGACCATCACCACAAAGCCGACGCCAACTGCCTTCCAGTTTGTCATAGATTACAACAGCCGTCGACGAACAAAAGGCCAACGGCAGTACGTTCGCTGAGTAGACTCTGAATCGCGTCTGCGGTTTCGCCCCATGCGAAACAAACCACTGGCTTCTGCCGTAGGATGAGCAAGCGACGCTCAGCGGAAACACACCGAGTTTATCTGTCCCGGTTGCGCAAATTCGGCAATGAGTAGCGACAGCGATCAAGACCTAGGCATTACCAACCGCAAGCAGTACAACACCGGCGAGTGGTACGCCGAAGTCGTCCAGAAGGCAGGCCTTGCAAACTACGGCCCCGAAGGAATGAGTGGCTTCATTGTCACGCGTCCACGCGGGTATGCACTCTGGGAGTACATCCAGCAGGCACTCGACAGCAAGTTCAAATCAACTGGCGTCCAGAACGCATACTTCCCGATGATGATCCCAGAGAGTTATCTTGAGCGTGAAAAAGACATCGTCGAAGGCTTCGATCCCGAAGTCGCCTGGGTAACTCATGGCGGCCACGACGAACTCGAAGAACGTCTTGCGGTTCGCCCGACCAGTGAATCTGTCATCGCGCCGTATATGGCCCAGTGGGTTCGCAGCCACCGAGATCTCCCGTTGCGGGTCAACCAGTGGTGTTCGGTCGTCCGCTGGGAAGCCACTGAGACGAAACCGTTTTTCCGAACCAAGGAGTTCCTCTGGCAGGAAGGCCACACAGCCCACAAAACACACGAGGAGGCCTGGGACGAAACGATGCGGCGACTCGAGCAGTACGCCGAGTTGTACGAAGATCTGCTTGCGATACCCGTCCTCAAGGGGCAAAAACCCGACCACGACAAGTTCCCTGGTGCCCACACCACCACGACTGTCGAGGCGCTGATGCCGGACGGCAAGTCCGTCCAGGCTGGTACGAGTCATCATCTCGGCACCTCATTTGCCGAGGCGTTCGATATCACCTTTGTTGACACAAACGAAGAAACTCAACCCGCTCATACCACCTCGTGGGGCCTTTCGTGGCGTGCGATTGGCGCACTGATTATGACTCACTCGGACGACCAGGGGCTCGTCTTGCCGCCAACGGTCGCACCCGAACAGGTTGTTATTGTTCCCATCTGGCAGGAAGACACCCGAGAGGAAGTCCTCGAGTACGCAGAGGGCGTTTACGAGGAACTCCACGAGGCAGGCATTCGCGTCGAACTCGACGACCGCGACGAGCGGAACCCCGGGTTCAAGTTCAACGAATGGGAGCTCAAGGGCGTCCCCGTCAGACTCGAGATCGGCCCCCACGAAGTCGCAGACGACGAGATCACCGTTGTTCACCGACCGGACGGCGAGTCGACGGTCGAAGCCCGCGAGGAGATCGCCGACACTGTCGAATCACATTTCGATGCGGTGTACGCCAAACTGTACGCCGCCGCAGAACAGAACCTCGAGGAAAACGTTCGGGAAGCCGGCTCCCGCGAGGAGATTCTCGGGACGCTCGGGCCGAACAACGGCTATGTCAAAGTGCCGTGGTGTGGCGAGGAAGCCTGCGAAGAGCCGATCAAAGAGCCGTTGTCCGCAGAGATAGTGATGTGTCCGTTCGACAACGAAGAGGCGGTAAGTGAAGATGACGAATGTGCAATCTGCGGTGAGAAAGCAACCCAGACAGCCTACTTCGCAAAGAATTACTAAAATATACACCAACCAGTAGCTTTAGGTGGTTGCGTTCCATACAATTGTATGAACAATAGACGGCAGATGTCCATGTACTATCAGGACATACCCTGAAGATCAATTACCTTCGAGTTCCTATTATGTGGTTAAGGAACCCTTATTCCTTCAGGAGTAGGCATTTATTCGCGTGCTTCTTTGGGTGTGTATGACCAAGTCACACAGTGATACCCATGGGAATGGGCCACACGATTCAGCGGGGTCAGTTGGGCTTGCAGACCCCACTGATGAACGATCGAACTGTGGTGTCGGTGCTGTCGTTGATCTTGACGGCGGTGCTTCCCACAGTGTTGTTGAGGACGGAATTGAACTACTCTGTAATCTCGAACACCGTGGGACGACGGGCGCAGAGCCGGATACAGGCGACGGCGCGGGTATCACCATCCAGCGGCCAGACGCGTTTTTTGATGACGTTGTTGGTGGTCTTCCAGAAACGTATGCTGTTGGCTCGATCTTTATGCCACAAGACGAGTCGCTGCAGGCCACACTCGTCGAGTTTATCGAGACCAGACTGAGCGAGTACGGCCTGTCTGTTTTCGAGTGGCGCGACGTGCCGACCGACAACAGCGATCTGGGCAAAACCGCTGTTGAGTCTGAACCAGACGTTCAGCATGCGTTCGTCACACCCACAGACTCCCTGTCGAACGACGAGTTCGACCGCGCGCTGTACCTTTCGCGCAAAGCAATCGAAGCAGACGTCGAGGAGATAGACGATTCGGGGCGATTCTACATCTGTTCGCTCGACCGTAAAACGGTTGTTTACAAAGGACTCCTCAAGGGTGAACAGCTCGCCGACTACTATCCGGATCTGACTGACGAACGCATCAGGAGCACGCTCGTGTTGGTTCACGCGCGATTCTCAACGAATACACTTGGCGCATGGCATCTCGCCCATCCGTACCGCAAAATCATCCACAACGGCGAGATCAACACCATCCGTGGCAATATCAACTGGATGCGTGCCCGCGAGTCCGCCCTCGAGGACGAGGCCTTTGGTGAGGAAATCGAGACGCTCAAACCCATCACGCAGGCCGGCCAATCTGATACCGCAAGCGTCGACAATGCCGTCGAACTGTTGTTGCATTCGGGTCGTGAGTTGCCGCACGTCCTCCGAATGCTGATTCCGGAAGCCCACGAGAACGATACGTCGATGGATCCCGAACGGCGTGAGTGGTACGATTATCACGCCAGTCTGATCGAGCCGTGGGACGGCCCCGCACTAGTTGCCGGCACTGACGGTGAGAAAATCGCTGCAGTCTTGGATCGCAACGGACTCCGACCTTGCCGGTACGACGTTACCAGCGACAACCAGCTTATCATGGCCAGCGAGGTCGGTGCACTCGAGACCGACCCCAGCGAAATCCAAGAGCGCGGCCGACTCCAGCCTGGCGAGATTTTCGTCGCCGACCCCCAAGAGGGTCGGGTTATCCCTGACGAGGAGGTTTTCGAGGGCCTACTCGAGGACAAATACGGAAACTGGGTCGACGAGCATCAACAACTCCTTTCTGATGTCGCCGGCGACAGCCTCGAGCCGTACGACGATGTCGACGAACTGCGGGCCCACCAGGCAGCATTCGGTTACACCACAGACCAGCTAAATCATCTGCTCGAGCCGATGGCCAATCAGGGCAAAGACCCAGTTGGCTCGATGGGTGATGACACGCCACTCTCGGTGCTTGGAGAGTTCAATCGCCCGCTTTTTACCTACTTCAAACAACTTTTCGCCCAGGTCTCGAACCCGCCAATCGATTACATCCGCGAGGAGCTCGTCACGAGCCTCCAGTCGCGACTCGGCAAACAGCGCAACTTGATGGACGAGACGGCCGAACATGCCCACCAGCTCGTCCTCGAGTCGCCCGTGTTGAGTGACGAACAGACCGCCTCGATCAAGAACCTCGAGTGTGAGCAAGACGGCTTCGATTCGACGACACTGGATATGACCTACGATCCAGCAAGCGACCTGAAAGCAGCCGTCGAACGCCTCCGTGAGGATGCCAGAGCAGCCATTGACGACGGCGCAGATATCATCGTACTGTCGGATCGAGACACCGGAGAAGATCGGATTCCAATCCCGAGCCTGCTGGCGACCGGCGGCGTCCACCACGACCTGGTTCGGCACGGCCTTCGTACTGATGTCGGACTGGTCGTCGAATCTGGCGACCCACGAGAGGTTCACCACCTTGCCACGTTAGTCGGCTACGGTGCGGGTGCGGTCAACCCATACCTCGCATACCAGACGATCTCGGATCTCTGTGCGGGCCCCGACGGCGTCGACGAGGAGGAAGCCATTGAGGGCTACATCCATGCTCTGGAACACGGCCTGTTGAAGATCATGGCTAAAATGGGGATCTCAACGGTCGAATCCTACCAAGGTGCCCAGATCTTCGAAGCTGTCGGTCTGAGTTCGGATCTGATCGCCGAATACTTCGAGGGCACAGAGATCCGCACGGAGGGGATCGGCCTCGAGGTGATCGAAGACGACGTTCGGACCCGACATGCGGTCGGCTTTGGTGCCGACCCAGCACTCGAAACCCAAGGTGAGTACGAACACCGCTCGTCGGGCATCTACCACCAGTGGAACCCAAAAACAGTCGGTACGCTCCAGCAGGCCGTCCGCAGCGGCGACTACGAGCGATATCTCGAGTTCGCCGAGCTGATCAACGACCAAAACGAAAACCTCCAGACGCTTCGTGGGCTACTCGAGTTCGATTCTGATCGCGAATCCGTCCCGCTCGAGGAGGTCGAACCTGTCCACGAGATTGTCGAGAACTTCTCGACGGCTGCAATGAGTCTGGGCAGTCTCTCACCAGAGGCCCACGAAGTCAACTCCATTGCGATGAACCGCATCGGCGGGAAATCCAACACAGGAGAGGGTGGCGAACCGCCGGAACGCTTTGAGACCGAAAAAGAGTGCAACGTCAAGCAGGTCGCCTCCGGGCGGTTCGGGGTAACCTCGCACTATCTCACCTCGGCCGACGAACTTCAGATCAAAATGGCCCAGGGTTCGAAACCTGGTGAGGGTGGCCACCTGCCCGGCAAAAAGGTAAACGAGATGATCGCCCACGTTCGGTATGCAACTCCCGGCGTTGGGCTCATTTCGCCGCCACCGCTCCACGACATCTACTCGATTGAGGATCTCAAACAGCTGATCCACGATCTGAAAGCCGCCAATCCGGATGCGGATATCAACGTCAAGTTGGTCTCCGAAGCAGGTATCGGCACCATTGCAGCAGGTGTTGCCAAAGCCAACGCTGATGTGGTTCATATCTCAGGTGACTCCGGTGGTACCGGTGCCTCACCGAAAACCTCGATTAAAAACGCGGGTCTTCCGTGGGAACTCGGTCTCGCGGAAGCCAACCAGATGCTGTGTGCGACCGGCCTTCGTGACCGGATCAAGGTTTCGGCTGACGGCGGGATGAAAACTGGTCGCGATGTGGCGATTGCTGCCCTTCTGGGGGCCGAAGAGTACACCTTCGGAACGGCCACGCTCGTCACAGCCGGCTGTGTAATGGCTCGACAGTGTCATGCCAACACCTGTCCGGTCGGTGTCGCTACCCAGGACGAAAACCTCCGCGAGCGATTCCCCGGCCAGCCGGATCATGTCATCAACTACATGACGTTCATGGCACAGGAACTCCGCGAAATTATGGCCGAACTCGGCTTCCGCTCGCTTGATGAGATGATCGGCCGACCCGAACTCCTCAGCCAGCGCGAGACTGACCACGAAAAGGCCAAACACCTGGATCTCTCGACGGTGATCGCACCCACCGCGGGCGAGCAGCGACGCAAGGTCTGCGAACAGGATCACGATGTCGACGAACAACTCGATTGGGAACTCATCGAGGAGGCTGCACCCGCCATCGAAGAAGGCCGACGCGTCCAACTCGATCACGAGATCAGCAACGTCGACCGTGCGGTTGGTGCGACGCTTTCGAATACGATCTCTTCGAACTACGGCGGCGAGGGGCTGGCCGACGACACCATCTCGATTGATTTCGACGGTGTGGCTGGCCAGAGCTTTGCGGCCTTCCTCGCTTCAGGTGTGACGATGGATCTCACCGGTGCGGCCAACGACTACATCGGCAAAGGCCTCTCAGGCGGCAAGCTGATCGTCCAAACGCCTGAAACAGCAGCGTACAAGGCCGACGAAAACATCCTGATCGGCAACGTCGCCCTGTATGGGGCGACCCAGGGCGAAGCCTACATCAACGGTGTGGCCGGCGAACGCTTCGGCGTCCGCAACTCTGGTGTCAAGGCAGTTGTCGAAGGAGTCGGCGACCACGGCTGTGAGTATATGACCGGCGGTGTCGTCGCTGTGCTCGGCGAGACTGGCCGGAACTTCGCGGCCGGCATGTCCGGAGGTGTCGCGTACGTCTACAACAAAGACGGCGAGTTCGAATCCAAACTCAACACCGGAATGGTGACGCTGTCGGATGAACTCTCCGCCAAAGACGAACGCATCCTCGAGCGCATGCTCGAAAACCACCTCGAGTACACCGGCAGCGAGCGAGCGGCCGAACTCCTCGAGGAGTGGGCTACCGAAGCCGAAAACTTCGTGCGGGTGTTCCCGGATGCCTACGCCAACGTGATCGAAACCAAAGGTGCAGACGACGTTCGCGAAGACCTCCCCGAGTCTGCCAGTGCAGCCACTGAGGCTCGACTCGACGCTGAAGCCGTCTCGAGCGACGACTAACCCACAGTAGTCGGTTTACTCATACTGGTCACTCGTTATTTTCGACAGCATCTACAACATCAGCCAGCGTTTCCTGACTGGTTGGGCCCCACAGATGACTCTCACAGGAGCAGTCGGAGGCTCCGAACAGTGCGGTGCGTTGACAGCCGTTGGCCTCGAGTGTTGCGGCGAGTGTGCACTCGAGATCACGGTCAACGAAAACCTCGATACTTGACAGTTCGACCGCATCTGATCCAAGCAGATAATCGATATGCCAGTGGCGGACGTCGTGGTCGCCGTTGGCAATCCGTCGGTGGCGCTCGACACGCGAGAGCCCGCCCGGCCCAAACGCACTGCCGGCATAGCCATAGTAGCCCGCCTCGAAGGCGGTCTCGCCAAGCGCGCCAACCTCGAGTTCGGTTGGCTGTAGACAGCGTACTATTAACAGATACGAACCCACTTCGGCCATCAGTCGTCGGCCGGGGCTGTGCCCTCGGTGGCTGTCGATTGGGCGTTCTGGTGTGCCTCGAGCAAGCGGATGCGTTCGGGAATCGGCGGATGACTGTAGTGGAACGCTGCATACCACGGGTGTGGGAATGGGTTGGCGAGGTTTTCCGTCGCCAGTCGCCCGAGTGCATTGATCATTGCCTCTGGGCTCATCACCTCGGCCGCATAGGCGTCGGCCTCCCGTTCGTGTTTCAACGACAGGCGGTTCGAAAGCGGCGCGGTGAACTGGAGAATAGGCCCGACAATCAGTACGCTGAGAAGAAGTCCCGCGTAGGTCGCCGTCTCTGGAATCCCGAAGGCCGCATACAGCGGTTCGAAAGCGACGAGCACGCCCAGGAGTCCAAAGACGACACCCATTCGAAGCGTGCTGGCGGCGAACTGTTTCCAGATGTGAGCGCGTTTCCAGTGGGCCAACTCGTGGGCCAACACACTCTGTAGTTCGGCGAGCGTCATTGAGTCAACGAGCGTATCAAAAAGGACGACCCGTTTGGTCTGGCCGAAGCCAATAAAGTAGGCGTTGAGTTGCGACGAGCGCTTGCTGGCGTCCATCGTGTAGATGTTAGACGTCGAAAAGTCAGCACGCTGGAAGACGTCTTCGACGGCCTCCCGTAGGGTGCCCGATTCGACCGGCTCGAAATCGTTGAACAGCGGAGCGATAACACGCGGATATAGAATCTGCATCACGAGCGAAAAGCCTACGAACAACACCCAGGCCGCAAGCGGCCACAGCGTCGGTAGCGAGCTGATAAACGCTACCACTGCGCCACCGAGAATCACTGTAAAAACGATTGAGATACCCAATGTGAGAAGCTGATCACGGACGAACAGTGTGGGCGTCTGTTGATTGAACCCGAAACTCTCCTCGAGGCCGAACGTTGAGACGACACTGAACGGGATCGAAAACAGCTGTGCAGCGACAACGAGGCCACCAAAGAAGACGACTCCCTGGACGACCGTCGACCAGCCACTCGCGAACAACAACTCGACTGACCACGCAAGCCCGCCGACGTACAACACAGCCAAGAGAGCCCCGAGTCCTATCCAGGATTGGAGTTCGGAAAACGCCGTCTTGAGGCGGTGATACGCACGTATTTCGTCTGTATCCTCGACGCCGAGCGTCTCGGCTACCCACAGCTGTTTGTGCTTGATCAATCGGTCGGCGTGTCGAACGTTCATCACCGACAGACCAGTAAAAAACGCCTGTGTGCCGACCAACAGGAGAACAAAGGCGACATGGAGTGCTACCAACTGCATGCTGGAAAGACGGTGAGACTGCTCGATCAAAACAGTGTCTGTCTCAGGCTGTTTTGTGGCCTCTCTTAGGGGAGCTGGCTGTTAGTTCGGCCCAGGTGTATCGCGTTCGCGATCCATCTCGGCGACTTCAGCCTCAAGCCACTCGCGGAACCATTTGACTCGCTTGAGTCGCTGGTGGGCGATTGATTCGGCTTTATCGGACTCGAGTCGTTTGACGTGGTCTCTGCCACGCTGAAAGACACGGTCTACCATCCGGGCGGCGTCCATGTGTGTTCGGGACTCATAGCCCATCCGCAACAGCATGAGTGCGGTGCCGTTGGCTCCGATTTTATCGAGGATGTCGGCTTCGACCAGACACCGCGTTTCCAGTGGGAGTTCGTCTAGGGAGCCTTGATGCGAGTGGCTCTCGATGGCTCCACACACGGCTTCGACGAACGACTCGGGATACTCACATCGGGAGGTCAGATACTGACGGGCGACATCTGCGCCGGCCTCGGCGTGGATATCTTGGGGAGCCTCGAGTTTCGAGATGTCGTGAAAGATGGCTGCGACGGTGACGATATCAACGTCTGCACCTTCGTCTTTGGCGATTACTCTGGCGAGGTCAACAACGTTTTTGATATGATTGAAACGGTACTCCGCGCTGTGCCAGGGGTACCAGCGCATACGGCCGCCGTCGTCTTCGGATTTGACGCTCGCCGACAGATAGTCGTAGACAAACTGCTCCATCTCGGCGAACTCTTGATCGGTGACCCCCGATTCTTTGATTTCAACTCCCATGGGGCCACCTCCCGAGAGGGCTAACGGATTGGTTCATTACCGGATAAAATGGCCGTTTGGCTCTTAGGCGTTACGACAAAGAGACCCAACCATCTTCGGGGTCTCAGCCGTACCACCAGTCGTTGTGCAGATGGTGTGCGGTTGATTCACACCTAACACACTCACCAGAATGCTGATATTCATTCAAAAGAGAGACCCAGCCAGGGCACGACGCGGGTGAGCACCCGGTGACTGACCTGAGACGATGACAGTAAATCCACGAGAGTACGACCCAGCAGAGCTTCGGGAGCTAGCTGGTGCGGATTCGATCGACGAGTCGGCTGGGGGGCCGACCAGACAGCAGCCCAACCCTGATGAGTCGATCCGCGACAAACAGTTCCGAAATCTGCTGGCACTCCAGTCGGAGCGCCAGCGGCTCGAGCAGCTACAGCGACCGTTTCTGACGGCGATCCCCGACTCGGAGGTCGGAACCGACGTCTCCAAGGAGTGGCTCGACTTTCTCGTTCACGTCGGCGGCCGCGAGCGCGCAAAGCGTGCGCTCAGCTACTACCGACAACTCAAATGGATTACCCCAACAGCCGAGACCGAACTCAGCGTGTTGGTCAAGCAGTTTCCCGAACCAACCCACGACCGCTCTTTGGCTGCAGGCGACCATCGGCTCAGTCTCCTGTATGTCGCCACGCTGGCGTCGCTACCGTGACCCACACCCACACATATACTTATGGCAGACGAAACTGAAGACGGTGCGTTCGACGGTACGAGTGAAGCAAGCGAAATAACCCCTGTCGGTGTCAAACTCGGCAGCACACGAACAGTCCTACAGTATCCCAAAGACGGCGAAATCGAGACCGTCCGGACACTGACCTGTCTGGCGACCTACGAGGATGCCATCACTGGTGAAGAAAAAGTCCTCTACGGCGAGCAGGCCGCCCAGGAGTTCCCTGATACTGTCGAGTTCATGCTCCGGTCGGGACTCCCCGAGGACGACGACCGCGCAGCGTTGGCCTCGAAGTTCTTTACTGAACTCGTTCGGGCACAGGACATCCCACAGGACAGCGTTGTCGTGTATGCGATTCCGACAATCGACAACGACGAAGGCCTCGAAAACCTCACCAAAGTCATCGAGGAGAGTCCGATCGGTACAAAACTCGTCCGGAGCTTCCCAGAGTCGCTCTGTGGGGCCGTTCCTGCAATGGGCGATGAACTCGAGGCAATCGATGAGGTGTTTGTCGCGATCAATATGGGCTCGACCAACCTCGAGGCCTGTGCGTATCGGCATGCCGAACAGCTCGAGCCGTTTTCGACAGGTGCGGTCACCGGCAGCGAAGTCGACCGCCGGATCGCCAACGCGGTTGAAGAAGAAACGCAAGGCCGGGTCAACATTGATCTGACCACGGCCCGCGAGTACAAAGAAGAACACGGCGATTTCGTTGATTTCGAGCCGTTCACCGACGTGATCCAGCAACCTGGCGGCGGTTCGCACGAGTTTACGATCAAACGCAGTGTGATGGAACCGCTCAACGAGTACGTTGACGAGGCAGTTGACGAGATTGCTAACAACTTCCTTTCGGAGCTGGCCAACACTCACATGAAACCCTACCAGATCGCTCTCGGCAAGCCAATTGCGCTGACCGGCGGGATGGCCTGTATCCCCGGTATCGAAGATGTCTTCGAAAAGCGGCTCTCCGAGGAACTCGACCGCGATATCACGGTTGTGGCAGCAGACCGACCGGATCTCGCGGCTGCCCAGGGTGCCCAGCGCATCGCCACCAAACTCGCAGAGAACCTCTGAGAACTCGCCGCTCTACGTTTTTGCCAACTGACCAGTGGCACGACTGTTACTCCCCAATTAATACGACTGGCAAGACTACGGGAGGGTATGACCGCGCTGCCTCTCGAGTATGTTCATATCGAACCCGAAACGGGCGATGGCCCCGCACCAGCCGTGTTCGTTCTGCACGGACGCGGAGCCAACGAACAGGATCTGTTACCGATCGCTGCTGAACTCCCGGATTCGTTTCACATCATCAGTCTCCGGGCTCCCGACCGTCTGCAGGACGGATATACGTGGTACGAACTGGATCTTTCGAGCGGCGGACTCCACCAGAGCCAGCCCGACCCTGTGGATTTCGAACGGAGCCTTGGGCTCGTCGTCGATAGCGTTGAGGCCGCACTCGAGGAGTATGATCTGGACGCCGACCGGATCGGTCTGCTCGGCTTTAGTCAGGGTGCAATCACCAGTATGTCACTCCTGTTGGAATCACCCACTCGGTTCCAGTGGGTTGTCGCCCTTCACGGCTATCTGCCGGCTTCACACCGTGAACTCGAGCCAGATAGAGTCGCCGACAAACCCGTCTTTATCGCCGCCGGGAGTGCGGATCAGATTATTCCCGCAGCTCGCACAGAGGCGGCTGCCGAACGGTTCACACAGCTAGGTGCGGCCGTCGAGTACAACGTCTACAACACACCGCATGGTGTGAGCAACGGCGAGTTGGCAGACCTCGTTTCGTTTGTCGAGGCCCAGCAGTGAGAAACACAGCTATCGAGGGTATGATTTATCAGTGTACAATGCAATAGATCCTGTATGTATTTCCTCCAAAATACGGCTCTCGAGACGCTTTTGGGGTGGCTGGCGACTCCCGATACGATCGAAAAATGGTTCGTTTCGACGAGTATCTGGGTGACTGTCTTATTTACCGGAAGTCTGCTCGTCGGGCGCTACGCCGGCCATCCCTCGGTCGGGGTGTCGGCTGGCGTCTTTTTCGGTGGCGTTGGCTTTCTGTTGCTGACTGATCAGATGTGGCGTCGGCTCGAAATCAGCAGTTAACTGACAGTCAAAACAAGTAACCACCGTTAATATCCTCGCGTGTGACATACCGCACAGTGACGACATTGGTCTCGCTTGCAGTTGCCGCTGTCGAACACCGCGAGGATCGTCTGGTCACGTCCGGAGTCGCCGACGCTGTCGAAGCCGCCAGCAAACAGGCTGTTGCCTGGGTAATCTCGAGCGATGCTGTCTCTGCGGATCGGCTCCGAACGCAGCTCAAGAATGCACTCGGCGACCAACAGCTGACCGGCGACAGCGAGTTGACTGTCCCCGATACTGACTCGACTGAGACTGACCGCGAGCAACTCACCGCGGCCATCCAGCGGGCAACCGACGAGGAGCTATCACTGTCAACAAAAGCGTGCCAACAGCTTGCTACTGCGTTTTTGAGCGCCTTCCAGCGCCAACTGTGTGAACCCATTGACGACGACCACGCCGTCGATTCGCCGATCCAGCGGCTCGGCGACAGCGTGCTTCGAGAACGGTCGTTCGATGAGGCCGAATCATACTATCAATTCGGGGTCAGGTGTGCACGCGAGATCGGAACCGAATCAGCCGAGGCAGCCGGGCTGCGGAGCCTCGGCAACGTCGCATTGCAGCGTGATGACCTCGAGACGGCCGAAGATTACCACCGACAGAGCCTCGAGATCACACGCGAGGCCAACCTGCAGTCTATCGAAGCCGACAGTCTGGCAAGCCTCGGGACGATCGAAGCCAACCGGGGATACGCCAAAACAGCCGAGACCTACCTTACGGAGAGTCTTGATCTCAAGCGACTGGTGGGTGATCGATTAGGCGAAGCCACCTGTCTGGCGAGTCTCGGTACAGTTGCCGAGCGCAAAGCAGCATACGAGACTGCCACTGATCGATACGCCGAGGCTCTAGCGTTGTTTTCGGCCGACGAACACAGAGAGCGACTTCAGACACTACAGGGGTTAGTTGACAGCAATCGGGCCCTCGGCGACCAAGTGGCTGCAGTCGAATACTGCGAACAGGGCCTCGAGTTGTTGGCCAGCACTGACGGCGCTGATCTCTCTGATCATGAGTCCTACCGACACTGGTTCGAATCGATGTACGCCCAACTGACCGGCGGCCGTGCGGCACTCGAGGAGTTGTATCTCAGTGCGCTGTCGAATCTCCGAGATGACAACATACAGGTCGCCCTCGAACTGCTTGAGGGGCTCTGGGCGGCTCGTGATACAGCCGACAGCAGTGATGCCTTTGAGTTGTGTCTTCGGGCTGGCGTCGGCTTTGCGGCCGTACATCTCTTGGCGAGCGACGAGGCGACTGATGCTTCTCGTGGGGCGATTCTCGCCGAGATCAGCACTCAGCGAGATCGACTTTCAGAGCCTGCCAGCGCGTTGTTTGCGTTCGTTAGTACGGATGGAAACGACGGTCGTGAGATCAGTACGGCAAGCATTGATGAGCCAACCGGGGTTGACGACCTCGAGCGGCTGGCCTACGCGGCGGTACTGGATGGACTCCGCTCGTCACCGCCGCCAGCGACGTTGTACAGCAAGGCACTGACGGGTATCGCCCGTGACAACCGGGGAGTCAAACGCGTACTCCGACTGTCGCTTGCGGCTTGGAATCAGCGAGAGCGAGTCGGTGACACACGCTCGGTAGTCGGTGCGGGCCTGCTTGTCGAAGCCCACAGAGAACTGTTCGACGTTGCGCTCTCAGTCGACCGCCGGGCTGTCTTCGAGGCTGCGACCGAAACTGAGGGGCTCTCGGAGCCACTACAAGCGTTGTTCGAACGCCTCGAGACGGGCTCGACAAACTGGCTCGCAGATCCAATCGACTCACCTGCGGACGATGGGCCATTGTCGCTCAGTGAGGCCGAACACCTGGCAGTCGATCGGATTCTTACCCGCCTTGCTGGATAGCCGCCTGGCGTCTCGAGTCGCTCGAAGAACCAACCAACGTCTCGGATATGACTACATGCCGGCTACCGTATCGGATGCACCGTAGATACTGACTGGTGTATTGGATTGACCGTAGATTTCGCCAACGTATTTAGACTCCCGGTAATGTGTTGATAATCCCGGCCGTTTCGATACCGACCCAGCCGACGAACAGCCCGTAGCTGGCCAGTAGTATCCGAGCTTCTCGGCGGGTGATCTCGAGATTGGTTCGCATCAGTGTAAACAGAATAATCGTCGCCAGTGTGAGCACACCCATCATCGGGACGGCCAGCGCGTAATCGACGGTTGTCCTGCCGACCAGCATGACACCGACCGGCAGTGCAACGAGCAGATCGAACGTATTGCTCCCCAGGACGTTCGCCAGGCTCACTTCGCCGTCATCTCGAGCGGCCGCACGCACACTCATAATCGCATCAGGCAGGCTTGTGCCGGCAGCAACGATAATGAGTCCCCAGATGAACGGTGGCGAATCAAGCAGTTCGCCGAAGCCGAGTGCAGCCCGAATCAGCCCCTCGACAGCAATCACAATCAGTACGAGCCCAACAAGCAATCGCAGCCACTCGCGGCCGACCGCAATGGTCTCGGGAGCGATTGGTGCCTCGTAGTCGACGATATCTTGATACTGGATGAACAGATACAACCCATATACAGCCAGCGGGATCATCGCGAGTGGTCGGCCAATCTCCGAGACGGTTCCCGACCCATCGGTGTTGTAAATCACGCCAAACGAGAACGTAAGCAACAACACCGCAATCGAGAGCATATAAAACTGTGCTTCCTTATAGACGACCGCTCGGTTGACCGAAAGCGGACTTCGTGCGAATACGGCCACTGCTGGAATAACGAGAATGTTGAAAATCGCAGACCCAACGATGGTGCCGACGCCGAGATCAAACGTACCATGAATCACCACCGCGAGGACGACACTCGCAAGCTCGGGAAAACTCGAGCCGATAGCAACAATCACCGCCCCCTGGACGACCGCGGGCAGCCCATAGTAGAGTGCAAGTCGCTGGCTGGCTGTATCCAACAGCTTACTTCCGTTCCAGACGACTGCCGTCGAGACAGCCGTCAACACGACCAACCACAGGACTGACACGCTCACAGATGGTTGATGATTCATACTAAGTGCTGTGTTCGCCACAAACCAACTGAGAGGCTCGAGCCGGTGTGATCATACCCCGTCTTCCGGCACATCTAAACCCCTTCGTTCCGTGGTTTAGATATGAGCGTCGACGCTGCAACACTCGAGGATCTGGGTCGCGAACTGGGCGAGCAAATTGCCAACAGCCCCGAACACGAGGCGTTCGTTGAAGCCAACGAGGCCGTCGAAACTGACGCCGAAGCCCAAGAACTAATCCGAGAGTTCGAACAACTCCGTCATGAGTTCATGTTAGACCGCGAAGCCGGCCGTGCAGACCGCCAATCAATGCGTGAACTCCAAGAAGCCCAGCGTCGACTCCACAATCTGCCCGTCATGGCACAGTACCTGGATGCCCAAGAGGCACTTCAGGATCGCCTTGGGAGTGTCAACGAAGCGATTTCCGATGAGATTGCCGTTGATTTCGGCGGCGAGGCCGGCGGCTGTTGTCAGGATTGAGACGCCAGTACCGACACCTCCGAAGGCCGACAGATTTAGCGGCGGTCATAGTAGCTACCTCCCACTACGTCTCTCAGTTTCGATAATTCGAGAGGTACGTTTACTTCGCCTCGAAAATATCCTACAGTGATGAGCCGACGTCTCTCGACTGGGATCGACGTGCTGGACCGGCAGCTCGACGGTGGAATCCCAACCGGGAGCATCGTCCTGTTTTCGGCCGATCCGGCCAGTCAATCCGAGCTGTTGCTGTATGAGGTGACTGCGGTGCGGATGACGCTGTATCTGACGACAATCCGCTCGGATCAGGCCGTCGAAGACGCCCTCGAGCGAACACGTCGGTATACGAACGTCGGCGAGCCGACGATCCGTGATATCGGCGTCGAAGCCCCACTCGATCAGGCCAACAAGCTTATGGGAACGCTTGCCTCGGAGTCAACGCTGATTATCGACTCGCTGGATCCTCTCGAGCGACAAGACCCCAGCCGGTATCGGTACTTTCTGAACCAACTACAGACGCAGATGCGAAACACCCAAAGCATCGCCATTCTGCATGCGATGGATGGGCGATCAGTGCCTGTGTTGCGGGATGTAACCGAACATATGGCTGATGTCGTCTTTGAGTTACACACCGAGATTCAGGGAACCGAGATCGTCAACCGTCTTTCGGTACCGAAATTCCGCGGTGGGCGCGCACTGGATGAGACGATCAAACTCAAACTGTCGAGCGGCGTCTCTATCGACACCAGCCGTGATATTGCCTGAGCTGGGCTCAGACAGCACTAAAGCAGGGACATCTTGACCTCTCTGTCAGCGTGTACAAGGTTTTATGACTATTGTCCGCCATTCATACCGTAATGAGTAGATTGTCGACCACAACACGCTCTTGGAGAATACGCCGACAGCAATGAACAAAATCAGTATCCTCATGCTTGTCGTGGTCGCGGTTGCCGTTGCTCTCGTCGTCGGTCTCCTTGTCGTTGCACCAGAGGGGATGGTCGAAAATCCACCCGGTGGAATTGTGTTTCCTGCCGTCTCGGTACACTGAGTACGTACTGTTTGACCAGCCAATATGATCAGTAGTGATAACTAGATAGGAACGTTGATACAACCCTCACGAATAGTATCATCTATGAGTACTCGGGAGGGTTCGTCTCGTCTTTTGTATGTCGATCCTGACCCGGTCTATCAGGCCGAAGTCACCTCAATCTGTGAGCCCGACTGGAGCATCGAGACGGCCTCATCTGCAGCGGAGGCGATGGAGATGCTCGATGCGGTCGATTGCGTTGTCGCCGCCGCGGAGCTTCCGGATCACGACAGCCTCGAGTTCCTCCAGACGGTACAGACCGAACACGAGACAGTACCGTTCGTGTTTTTTGCTGCAACCGACGACCTCGAGTTTCAGCGCGAAGCCTTCCGGGCCGGCGTCTCCGATGTCGTCTACAAACAGCGACCACTGAGTGAGTCGACCAAAGCCTCGAGCCAAACAGAGACAGACTCCGAGGGAGGTGTTACTGCGGGCGTCAAACGACTCTTTATGCGCCTCGAGACAGTCACGGCCGACCGATCAACGGTAGATCTAGATGGCATCACACTCGATGTGTCGCGGTCGTTGATGGGTGCGGCTGACGACGAGGTCGATATGAAAACCGAGTGGGCACTCCAGTCTTTGGCCCAAAAGATCACAGCCAGTCAGTGTCTAATTTACGAAGTCGACGGCCAGCAGCTCTCGTTGCTTCATGGCTGGGCTGACGGCGATAGTGGGCCGACCGACAGACACCGGCGACTGTTCGGTATTGGTGCCCAAACCATCTCGACCGAACGGTTTCCTGGTTTTGCCGAACGGCTTCAGCAGTTTGCAGGCGTCTGTGTCGATGCGAGTCGCGTTGAGCACTCGAGTACTGACGGCGGACAGAACGAATCGACTGACTCTGAGGCGGTCGAACCTGCCGAGTCGGTTGCGTGGTCTGATTTCAGCGACTACACGGCTACGGCTGACGGAAACACCGGCACGATGCTTGCGTTGCCGATTGTCATCGAATGGGAGCTTTCGGGTGTGATTGTCATTACGATCGACCAGCCTCGAGAGTGGACCGAAGAGGCCCGCCAACGGCTTCAGGCAGTCGGCGAACTCGTCGGTCACATGGAACGACGACGGCGACAGCGAAACGAACTCGAGCGTCAGAACGAACAACTCGAGCAGTTCGCCTCGGTGATCAGCCACGATCTGCAGAACCCACTCAACGTGATTACGGGGTATCTGGACTTAGTAAAAGAGACTGGCAACGTCGAGCAGCTTGATCCGGCAATCAATGCCGCCGACCGGATGGAAAGACTGCTCAACGATCTGCTGAGGCTCGCCACAGAAGGACGCGCAGTCGGCGACCTCGAGCCAACTGACCTCGAGTCGGTTGTGAGGGGCGCTTGGGACAGTGTCGAGACGTTTGAGGCGACACTCGAGTTGGTCGGCTTCGAAGACGAGACCGTCGTCGAGGCCGACGAATCCCGACTGAAAGAGGCCTTCGAGAACCTCTTTAAGAATGCCATCGTCCATGCCGGCGAAGACGTGAATATGCGTATCGAGGCTGACGATACAATGGTGTCTGTAGCTGATGACGGTCCAGGGATACCCGAAGACGAACAGGACAAAATCTTCGAACACGGCCATACCGGCGGCAACGGCACTGGTCTCGGTCTTTCTATCGTCCAGTCAGTTATTGAGGGCCACGACTGGGAGATCAACGCCACCGAGAGCACCGAGGGCGGCGCACGGTTCGATATTACACTCGACGAACCGCTGTCTTAGTGAACTTTAAGTTCGACCCGTCGGCCGTCGGGATCACGCACGTAGGCCGCCCAGTTGCGACCGTAGGCCCCGTACCGTTTGTACGGCTCGCCGTCTTCGACTGCCACCCCGTTTTTCCGTAGGTCGGCCAGCAGACGCTCAATCTCGTCTTTCGTCTCCATCTCGTCGGAACGAACCAACAAACAGAGATGCTCGTCTGCAACGTCGATTGACTCACCAGTGGGAACAAGGTGAATATGTCGGCCGCCTGCGACAACCGCGACGTAGGGGACTTCACCTGCCTCGTATCGTTCGCGGTCACGTATCTCCAAACCGAGCAACTCGTGATAGAACTCGAGTGCGCCCTCGAGGTTCGAGACTCGGATGGCGACGTGATCGAGATCGACGACATCAAGATTCATACGCTGGGTTTTGTTGCTGGATATAAAAACGCTGAGTGTGGATCACAGCCGACTACCTCAAGACGTGCCAACGGACTGTTTGATCGCTTACGAGTGAATTTTGCCATTTCAGTGTTTGATCGGACACAAATTGTATGTGGAATATACGTTTGATCGGACACAAATTGTATGTGGAATATACAAACCAACGCATGGATGCCGTATCAGTATCGTTGGAACAGAACTCTCCTGGCGATGTGGGCTGTACTCTCGCGGCCCTCTTGCCGACGTGATGAAACACATTTACTGCTGGGGCTTTCTGTGTAGGCTATGACCACAACGTACGTCATCGGCCATCAGGCCCCAGATACGGATGCAGTCTGTTCAGCACTCGCCTACGCACAACTGAAAGCCACCGACGATGCTTCGGTCACCGCCGCGCGGGCCGGCCCGCTCAACCCGGAAACCGAGTTCGTCCTCGAGTACTGGAACGTCGAACCGCCAGCGCTGCTCGAGGATGCAACCGACGAGCGGTTGATTCTTGTCGATCACAACGAACACAGCCAGACCGTCGAGGGTGCGGCTGCGGCGACGATTGTCGAACTCGTCGATCATCACCGGCTCGGTGATGTGACCTCGAGCGAACCCATCTTCTGTCGAATCGACCCGGTTGGCTCGACGGCAACGATTATTGCGGATCTGTTCGCAGACCGCGGAGTTACACTTGATCGGCAGACGGCGGGCTTGCTGCTCAGTGGCTTGCTAAGCGATACGGTTGTTCTCCGGTCGCCAACAACCACCGAACGGGATCGGACGGTCGCCGAGCGGTTGGCCGAAATCGCCGACGTCGATACGAAAGCCTACGGCAAGACCTTGCTCGCACAGAAAAGCAAACTCGGCGAAAAAAGCCCACGTGAGATGGTGCTTGGTGATTTCAAGGAGTTTAGCTTCGGCGAGTCTACACTTGGAGTTGGCCAGATCGAAACGGTCGAGCCAGCACCAGTCGTAGAGCAACGAGCGGCTATCCTCTCGGCAATGGATGCCATTGTTGCCGAACGCGACTACGATGTGTTGGTACTGTTGGTCACAGATCTGCTCGAGGAAGCCTCCAGAGCCTTTGTCGCCGGCGAGCAGACAGACCGCGTCGGCCCAGCTCTCGATGCCACATTCACCAACCGTGAGGCGTTCCTGCCCGGCGTACTGTCACGAAAAAAGCAAGTTGTCCCTCCTCTCGAGTCGGCGTTTCGCTGAGCCAGTGTGGGACTGATTCTCCGACCATCTGTGGTTGGAGACCGCACCATCTCGGAACATGTGTGATACACTCAACCGTGGAATCTATTCACAGATATGTATTCAAATGGACAGTATCTTATTAGACGAGTCTAACTTTTTGTCGTATGCACTCAAATACATTCGAACCCATAGACGAGTCGTTGAACACCACTGATTCTGTCATCGAAACCTCTGCGGCGTTCCTGAACGTCCACTATACAGGCGAACCCACGGGAGGATACGATGCAAGCACACGCTGATACCGTTGGCGAACTCACAGAAGACGAGTACGTCAGTGTGGCCAGCGACACGTTCGTTGGCATCGCCATCGATCGCTTTCGGAAGTTCGCGCCCACTGCTGATGAGACCACAATTTATTATCTGTATGTCACCGACCCGAATGACAAACTCGTCGGGGTGTTGTCGCTACGTGAGTTGTTGAACGCACCCGAGGACGTCGAAGTCTCCGACGTCATGGAGACTGATCTTATCATGATCAACACCGGCGAAGACGTCGAACAGGCGGCCATGCGAATGAGCGAACTCGAGTTTTCGGCAGTTCCGGTTGTTGATGACGATCGCACGCTCGTCGGGATTCTGCGATCCGAATCGATGCTCGATGTTGTCGAAGACGAAGCAACCGAAGACATCCTGAAGTCTGCGGGCTTTTCGTTTGCTGAAGTCGAGCAGAATCGGAGCCAAATTATTCTCGAATCCTCGCTGACAAAGATTCTCAAACTCCGATTGCCGTGGCTGTTGGTTGCACTCGCCGGAGGATTGGCCGCCGGTCTGGTGATCGAGGGCTTCGAGGACACTCTCGAGGCGGTGATCGTGCTGGGCTTTTTCATCCCCGTGATCATGGATATGGGCGGTAACGTCGGCACCCAAGCTTCGACAATCTTCGTCCGGGGTCTCGCACTCGGTCACATCGACGACAAAAACGCGATGCAACATTTCGCCCGCGAGGGCAAAGTCGGTCTGGCAATCGGTCTCATCATCGGCGCGATTGGTGCGGCCGCAGCCTACGGCTGGATCGCAGGTCTTCGCGGTGAACCCGCCGACGCCGGGACGATTTCCTTTGTGATTTTCGTCTCGCTTGTCTCAGTCTGTGTGATCGCAAGCCTCGTCGGCTACGTCATCCCGTGGTTGGCGAACAAAGTAGGCTACGACCCTGCGGCAGTCTCAGACCCACTCGTCACGACGGTCAAAGACGTAACCGCACTCGTGATCTACTTCGGGCTGGCAACCGTGCTGCTGGCTCACCTGCTGTAGGCTGTTTTTGCGGCCTTTTATTGCTCAACTGCAGCGTCTTCGAGCAACGCTTTGGTTTGCTGATGGCGGTACCGAAACATCGGCTCGAAGCCGACAATCGCAAGCGGGTTCAGACGCTCGAGCGCCGAGGGCAGTTCGTACTCGACGGTATCGATCAACACCGTTTCGTCGCCATCGCCGTACATCTCGTGGGTGTGAATCCATAATCCGAACGGCCCGCCGAGCATATCGTCACGAAACATGCAGTAGCCCTCGCTTTCTCGACGGTCGGTAATACGAGAGATCCACCGTGTTTCCGGAGCCACGCCAAACGGCCTCGATGCCATCGTGATCTCGGTGCCTTCGACTAACTTTTCGGTGTCCTCGAACCCTTCTGGCCGGCGGATTGATTCGACTGACAGGCCCATCCACTCCGGTGTGAGTGCCTCGAGGCCATCAATTGTTGCATGGAACTCCCAGACCTCCTCGAGGGATGCCCGGATTCGGCTGCGGCGTCGGTATGTCGACATACGTTGTCTACGATACCCAACAGGAAAAATCGCGCGACAAGCCGAGTTAGATCGTAAACCGCTCGACAGCCGTTCCTGCGGTTCGTAGCTCACTGTCGCTTGCGACTGCTACCGTTACGGGAATCTCACCGCGGCCAACCGACAACGACAGTTCGAATTCACCGTCTTCGACCGATTCGACAACCGTCTCGTCGCCGGCTTTGACTGCGATGAGTTCACCGTCGGTTTCACCAGTGAGTTTGAGTTTGTCCTCGAGGATTTTGCTTTCGACTCTCAGTGTTGGGTTTGGATCTCGGTCGGCGTTGAGATACCGGTTTTCGACCGCCGTTGGCATCTCGACCGGGTGGCCCTCGTCGATGCTATGGGCCAGGCGGATGAACTGGGCCATACTCCAGGCCAGCGGCGTCGCCGAGCCGGTTCCGTCGCCGATATCCCAGTTGTAGTCGTTTTCGATGTGGCGATCCCAGACCTGTTCGGGAATCATCCGGCCGCTGTTAGCAAAGCCAGCCATCGTCTCGAGCATCGCTTGGGGTGCAAGCGCCCCCTCGTCGGTACCGGCGATCAACTCGTATTCGGCACGCTCACCGGTGAAGATGGGCCAGAGACGACCCTTGCCTTTGGTCTCGACTGTCCAGGGGGCTCCTTCGGCCTCCTCTGCCTGCTCGCCGTAGCCGTCACCGTTGTATCGGTAAAACGCCGGCCCTTGTGGTGTGTCGAGCCGGATCGTCTCATCTACTTCGACAAGGGAGTTTTCGATCACCTCATGATCGTGAGGTTTGATTCCCAGCCGGGTGAGCTCGAGAAAGCCGCCGTCGATGATCTCACGTTCGTCGAGTGTCGGTCCGGCGTTAGCCAGCGTTCGCAGATGACCCGCCTCGGGGTTGCCGTCTCGCGTCACACGCACGTAGTACGGTGTGTTGGTGTGGAGGTCCGTTCCCGTTTCGGTTGCAGTCCACTCTTCGACCCGTTCGGCCCACTCATCAGCCAGTGCGAGCCATGCCAGTGCATCGCCGTTTTCACCTTCGTCGATGGCGAGATCTGCCGCACAAACCAATCCCGCAATCTCGGCGGCGATAGACGACGGTGAGTAGCCGGCTTCTTCTTCCCACCGTTCTTGGGCGGTCGCTGGCCCGTTGCGAGCAACGTAGTCCGCCGAGCGTTTGATGTTGATAAAGTCGTATTCGACCTCATCGAACTCGATACCGTCTTCGGCGAGCTGGTAGGCCATTACCTGTGGGAACGAGATGTTGTCAATCTGCTCGCCGCCCCAGCGAGTTCGGCCGTTGACGTAGGTGTTCTGTGGAATAAAGCCTTCGTCGTCCTGTTGGTACTCATAGATGTATTGGAGGGCGTCAGTGGCTGTTGTGAGGTCGCCGATGGCTTCGAAGACCGTAAAGACCTGATAGAGGTCTCGAGACCACACGAAGTTGTAGCCATAGCCCTTTGGCTCGTTGGCGGTGACAGCCTCGCCCCACGGTACCGATGGGCTGGCGATTCCAGCGCCCATGTACGTTTTGTCTTCGACAGCCCGGAGTGCCATTAGGGAGCTTTTGTACTGGGCAAGCAGGTTGTCATCGCCGGTTACGGACTTGGGGAACGGCTTGTCGGCCAAAAACTCGGTCCACGTTTGGGCGAACTCGGCGCGGACGTTCTCATAGCCTCGAGCAAGCGCACCTTCGGCCTCACCGAGTGCAGCGGCCGTATCGGCGTTCTCACCGAAGCCGACTGCAACGGTCTCAGTTACTTCACCCGAGCCAATCCGCCCGACGAGCACGATACTTTCATCATCGAGGCGGTCGTTCGGAACCGGTCGTTTGCCGTCGGCAAACAGCTTCGAGAGGTGATCCGAGCCAGCCGAACCAACAGAAGCCCAATCGAAGCGGCTCGAGGTCGTCATTGCCACCGCGACGCTGTAGACGTTGCCGTCTTCGTTGGTCAAAATCGGCTCCGAGCCGGTGTCGTAGGCCTCGGCATCACGGGCGGCCAGATGGTAGTTGCCGCTTTCACCAAGTCGGTAGCCTCGGTCTCGAGTGCCGGTGTTCGTGAGTGCGACATCGGCAACCGCATACAGTTCGTAGTCGTTGTCATCGCGCGTCTCGAAGTCGACTTCAGCCACTAAGGCGTCGTGGTTCGGATCTATCGCATACTCAACGCTGAGCTGCCAGTTGTGTCCACGACCATCACCGCGTTCGGTAATGACATGCCGGAACAACAGCGCATCGTCGTCTGTCGGCTCGACACGGCGTTCGATGGTGTCGGTATCGTCGTCGATCCGAGTTTCGTTGTGTGTTCGGGCTGTATACGTCGATTTCTTGCTGGTGTCGCTGATAAGAAAGTCGACCGTCCGCAGGTTCATCAGGTCGACCCGCGGGAACCGAACCTCGGTGAGTGCGCCCTCGGTGAGCGTATACCAGACTTTCGAGGGCTCGGCGAGACCGTGGTCGGCGACAGTGGCGACACCATATTTTTCGCCAGTCGTCCAGCGCGGTCGGCTCGTCGGCCCGGACGGCGCAGGCGTCGAAGCTGGCAGCACGTTCTGCTCGCGGAGAGCAGCGGTCGCCCGAAGTCGCAGCGCGTGAGACCACCCCAGCGGCGAGGCACCATCAAGTTCGCCGTCATCGAACACCTGCTCGGAGAGATATCCTGCCCGACTGGTCAGCGGCCCGTTAGGCAACAACAGCGAGTACAGCGTTTCGGCGATCTCGAGGAATTCGTCGGCCTCGTCTTCGCGGTCGTAGGCTTTCAGCAGCACACCCAGATCAGCCGCAGCGTTGGCTCCCCAGGCAGTCGAGACACTCCAGACTTTCTCACCAGACTGGCCAACCGACCGCCAGGTGTCGCCCTCGAAGCGGGCGAGCCCGGCAACGTCGGTGTCGTCCGGATCGCGGTACAGCACATCGAAGACGTTCCGAATATGCGTTGTCAGCCGATCGACAGTCGATTCCTCGAGGTCGGCGATTCGGTCGTAGGCAACCAGTGCCTCGACAAGTACGAACGTCGCCGAATCGATCCGTGTGTCGATTTTACCGCTTTTGTTGAGTCGGAGTCCGTACACCTCGCGGCGGTCGCTCCAGAACTGCTCGAGGCTTTTGGCGATCGTATCCGCCTGCTTGCGGGCATGAGCGGCCGTGTGGTCGTCGAACGGCGCGTCGGCGACCGTCGCATACGCCAACAAATAACTCCCAGCAGTATGGGTAAAGCGGCCATCCATGTTCTCCCAGAGGTTTTGAGATTGTGTGGGCAACCCGTCGTCCTCGAGCGTCTCGTCAAGCACCTCGAGGGCTTCGTGTATCGTCTCGCGGATCGACGTTTCCAGTTCCTCACTGAGTGTGTCGTCACGTTCCGACAACAGTGTGGACAAAAAGGCAACTGCACTTGCAGTCTGGTCGGCCTGATACTCGTTGTTTCCCGCACCCTCGAGTCTGCTGTGGGCCCAACCCGGTGCGAGCGAGCCGTCGACGGCCCATGCACGATGTGACCACGATCCGTCGGCCTGTTGGGTCTGACAGAAGAATTCGGCGGTTGTCTCGATTGTTTGGTGTAACTCGAGATCCAACAGGCGGTCGGCATCCAGCAGGTTGCGGCCGGTTTCGGCCTCATCGCGGAACCAGGTGTAGCCGTAGCCACCAGAATGCGTATAGAAGGGATCGAACTCTGGGGCAGCGATATGTGCGCCGGTTGGGGCGGTCAGCAACGACAGCGCCCGCAGGTCTGCTCGGACGACGTTACCGTTGGGTGCTGATTTGGGAACCGAGACCTCTGCGCGCTCGCGGCCGGCCTCTCGAATGTCGTCGGCCGTGCGGTGGGCTTCGGCACAGCGACGAATATCCTCGAGTGCGTCTTCTCGACTGAGGGTGTCGTGGTTTGAAATTTGGGTGACAAGTGTCGTCTTGGCAGCCCGTCCAGTCTGCTCGAGCGGGGCGTTGACGACGACATCGCCGCTGAGATGGGTGTCTTCGAAGCGGTCGATAACGGCCTCACGCGGAAAGTCATAGGCGTCTTCATCAAGGATCTCCTCAAACCGCTCGGGGATCTGGCCGCGAACGTCAGTGATTCCGTTCGAGGCTGTAACGTAGTCGTGTTCAGCCCGGTGAAACACTTCGACAGTTTTCGTATTATCGGGGCCGACGTTCTCGTGAATTAGGCGGCCGACCTGCGTTTCTCTTCCCTCTGGTGCGAACGTCAGAAACGCCGTGAGCTCGGCATCGGCTGGGATTGCACCTCTGAGTTCGACGTGGGTTAGATGGGCTCGACCCAAAGAGAGGTCATACTGGTGGACCGTAAAGCCGTGTGCGTCGTATTCGGTTTCGACGACGTTGGTTTCACGGTAGTAGTGTTGTCTAACCGTCGAAAACTCATCGAACCACCGGGTACCGTTGGAAGTTTCGATGCCAAGTCGTGATCTGTCGATGCCGTAGAGTCC
This sequence comes from Haloferacaceae archaeon B1-Br10_E2g22, assembly GCA_001563795.1. Classification (GTDB taxonomy): domain Archaea; phylum Halobacteriota; class Halobacteria; order Halobacteriales; family Haloferacaceae; genus Halohasta. The sequence continues at coordinate 35,895 of LKML01000005.1, forward strand.
AGAAAGCGCCGACGAGTAATCCCGAAGACTGCCTTCAGGATCAACGTAGACGAGCCGGTCGCCGTGGGCCGAAAAGGCGCCGTCGGTGGTCCGAGCCTCCTCGGCGAAGCGTCGGCCACCGTTGCGTTTGTACTCGTTCAACGCGGTTCGGAGTCGCATGTACGTCCCGATTGGTCGTCTACAACTAAGTATTGGCGGCTCGCGCATTCAATTCTTAATTAATTATCGTTTATAAAATACACGGGGTCTTCCGGTCTATTTTTCACCGTCATGTGTGGAAACAACGCTAAAACCGCACAAATAATGCCGATAGACGGGGGACATTCAGATACATAGTACTTTCCAAATACATAAGACCAAAGTGACAGAGTGTATTGATAGAGATATGGACCATCCAGGACCTCCGCAGTTCGTTGCGGTTGGCGATAGCATTCAGCTCGCTCCTCGGGATCCGGATCCCGAGGTCGACTACGAATGGACGATCAGCGAAGCACCACTTGCCAGCGAAACAACGCTCGGCGACAACGCCGTCGAACAGTTCATCCCAGACGTACCGGGTCGCTATACGGCGACGCTCCGAACGCCCGAAGATCGGTTCGATCTTACGATTCGAGTCTTCCCGAGTGACCGCCGGCCCACCGGCGAAGGTTCGGGCCGCGTCGGTCGCTCCGGTTACAGCGGCTACAGCGGATACAGTGGCCAAAGCGGGTCGGCACGACCGTTCGAAAGCGGTGGAATCAGCGGCTCTGGATCCGGGTCGGCCGCCCTCGGTGAGTCCAGCGGCGAAGGTCAGGGCCGACCGCGAATCAGACTCGACGGCGAGATCATCGGTGAAGAGGCGGTTATCACTGCCACGGTAAAACCACACCCCGATTCGACGCGAGCGGCCGACGAAATCGATGTCGAGTTCTTGCTTGATGACCGAAACGGCATCACCGAAAGCGACGTTACTATTGACGACCGTGAACTACGGATTCCGCTCGAGGTCATCGACGACGAGGCTCGCGTTCATGCAGTCGCTATCGGCGACAGCTACAGTGTGGCCGATTCGGTGAGTGTCGATCGACTCAGCGGCGAACTCGTAACCGACGGCGGGGTGGCTGCCACCGGCGATTTTGCGATCCAACGCCTCAATGATCCACCGGAGTGGGGCACTGAGGTCAAACTGTATGAGATTTACGTCCGCGGCTATGCGGCTGACGACGAGGAGGCCGAAACTACTTTCGAGGCGCTCGAAAAGCGACTCGATCATATCGAAGACCTGGGCGTCGACTGTCTGTGGCTTACGCCTGTCCTCCAGCACGACGGCGCACCACACGGCTACAACATCACGGACTTCTTTTCGATTGCCGATGACCTCGGAGAGCGCGAAGATTACGAGGCGTTCGTTGAGGCGGCCCACGAACGTGGCATGTCCGTGCTGTTCGATCTCGTGATGAACCACTCGGCCAGGGATCATCCATACTTCCAGGATGCCTATCAGAACCCCGAGTCAGAATACTATGATTGGTACGAATGGCAGGACAACGGCGAGCCTGGAACCTACTTCGGCTGGGAGTTTATTGCCAACTTCGACTTTACGAACCTGAGCGTCCGCAAGCATCTGCTCGAGGCGGTCGACGAGTGGGCCGAGGTCGCCGACGGCTTCCGGTGTGATATGGCGTGGGCCGTCCCCGAATCCTTCTGGAAAGAAATGCGCGAGCGACTCAAAAGCAAAGACCCCGAGTTCCTTTTGCTTGATGAGACGATTCCCTACATCGCAGATTTCCACGAAGGGATGTTCGATATCCACTTCGATACGACGCTGTATTTCACGCTTCGACAGGTTGGAACGGGCAATCAGGATGCCGAGGCGATTCTTGATGCCGTCGAGGGGCGCAAACGCTCGGCGTTCCCGGATCACGCTGCATTCATGCTATATCTCGAAAATCACGACGAGACACGGTACATCGTCGAGTGTGGCGACGAAGCGACGAAAGCCGCCGCAGGCGCGCTGTTCACGCTGCCAGGCATCCCAATGCTGTACGGTGGCCAGGAGATCGGCCAGCGCGGCCGGCGTGACCACCTCGCGTGGGATCACGCCCGCGAGGAGATCCGCGCGCATTACGACGACCTGATCGCCCTCCATGACGAGCATCCATCTTTAGGTTTCAACGGTGACCTCCAGCGGATCGACTACGAGGCTGACAGCGATGAGGTCGTCGCCTTCGGCCGCGAAAGCGAAGCCGGCGACTATGTCGTCATCCTGAACTTCGGCCCAGAGACGCAGACAGTGAGTATTGACAAATCCGTCGACGCCACAGACCTTGTTTCCGGTGAGTCTCGTGCGGCCGAAGAGGGACTGACCGTCGAAAGTGTCGCTGTCTTCGAACTCGAAGAGTAGTCTCGACTGCAGCCGACCGTATTTTTATCCTAGCCGATGAGCCGCAGGCCTGTACTGCGCGCGACACCACTGGCATGTTTCATCGCTAGTGAGCCTCTCGAGTCAGGTCTCGTTGCCAGTGAGCGTCTTATGCTTGCTTTCTCTCATGAATAACCAGTAACTACATAACTCGATATGAGTTATTATTAGCATTCGTTGTGCTTAATATATCGGAGACGCCCACAAGATAACCGCCCCACAGCTCAGACGTGATAACACAGAAGCTCGACTCGAGTGGCTGGCCGAGTCAGTACCGTTCGGCGTGTACGGGCCTGCCGAGTGTTATGACCTCGAGCGACTGGACGCCCAGCGATCTGACCGTGGTATTTTAAGATGGGATCAAACGACGAGCGTGTTTCTCCCAGCGAACACGATGGTCTCCCGCGGGTTGACCCAGCAGTCAGTATGCTCGAGATTCATCCGAGTACGGCCACCGAGGCCGGCTCGCTGGCTGGGTTGGCGCGCCACTATCGCGAAATCGGACGCAAACAACGCGAGGGCGAGACACTGACACCCGCCGAGCGCAACTTCGTTGGCTACGATGCGACCCAACTGATGCCCATTGAGCCGATCATTCAAAGACTTGTTTGTGTTGCGGCCAACATGGAGGGCCAACCCGCCGACGTGAGTCCTGCTATCCTGGCCGACGGCGACGATATTCCAACCGACGGCTGGCAGGTCGAACTGGCTGCACCGGGTCTCGACTGTGAGACTGGCGCGGACGCCTCGACAGTTGCGTTGGCCGACAGCCAAGCGATCTGCTGGCGTCGAGAACCCTGAGTACGAGGGTGTGTCTCACGGAATTCCTGAGCCGCGTTTTTCAAGTACTCTGGGCCAATATCGGTGAGTAACTGATGAGCGAGGACTTCTACGAGGCGCTAGGTGTCTCCCGTGACGCCTCCGAAGACGAAATCAAAAAGGCCTACCGAAAGAAGGCCGCGGAGTATCATCCCGACGTGAGCGATGATCCGAACGCCGAAGAAAAGTTCAAACAGGTCGAAAAGGCCAAAGAGGTCCTCACAGACGAGGAAAAACGCCAAGCCTACGACCAGATGGGCCACGACCGCTTCGAGCAGGCCGAAAAACGCGGTGGCTTCGATGGCGGCGCGGGCGGAGCCGGCGGTTTCGGCGGCGGTATGGGTGGCATGGGCGGCGTCGAGGACATCTTCGAGCAGTTCTTCGGTGGCGGTGGCCGCGGCGGCCAGCGTCGAAACCAGCCCCGCCAAGGTCGGAATCTCCGAACCAGCATGGAGATCACCCTCGAGGAAGCCTACGAGGGCGTCGAAAAGGAGTTCACGATCACCCGGCCGGAACAATGCACAGACTGCGACGGCAAGGGCCACCCGCCCGAGGCCGAGGTCTCGACCTGCCGAGAGTGTGATGGCACGGGCCAAGTCAGCCGCATTCAGCAGACACCGTTCGGCCGTGTCCAACAGCGTTCGACCTGTCGGCGCTGTGGCGGCGAGGGCCAGACGGCCGACAAAACCTGTGGGTCGTGTGGCGGCGACGGCATTGTCAACAACGAGGTGACACTCACTGTCGAGGTGCCGGCGGGCATCCGCGAGGGTCAGACGCTCCGGATGGACGGCGAGGGCGCACCCGGTGAGAACCGGGGGCCGAACGGCGATCTGCTGATCGATGTCGAGATTGCCGAACATGAACTGTTCGAACGGGACGGCGATGATCTCCACTACAATCACGCCATCTCGTTCCCACAGGCTGTCTTCGGCGATACCGTCGAGATCCCAACGCTCGATGGCACCAAAAAAATGGAGATTCCCAAAGGCACCCAAAGCGGCGAGCAGTTCCGACTTCGTGGTGAGGGAATGCCCCGGCTGAGAGGCCGACGCTCCGGACACCTGTTCGTGACCGTCCAAGTCGTTACGCCCGAGTCGCTGAACAAAGACCAACGCGAAGCCCTCGAGGCGTTCGCCAAAGCCGGCGGCGAAGAAGTCGACGTCTCGGAGGGCTTTTTCGAGAAGATCAAAAACAGCTTTTAAGTAGCTGACTCGAGGTAGTTCGTGGTTTGGGTGTGCCCCCAAGAGGGATACAGAATCTGTTGTGTGGTGGCCGTAGAGCTTCGCTTAAACCACATTTCACCGGAAGCGTGGTGTCTATGCGTGGCGTTCTCATACGACGGCAAACGACGGGGTATTTTTGCGTTGGCTCTCCGTCTGTCCGGTATGAACGCGGGTGTTTTCGGCGAGTTGTTAGGGCGAGAAAAGCGACGGAGCCAACCTGCGGTGTCGATGCCGGGTGTCGGTCGTGAGATGAGCTATCAGGATTTCATCACGACGGCGTATAAATCGGGCAACGTCCTCCGGTATCTGGGCCTCAACAGCGATGCAACGCTGGCGGTCGAGCCAGTGTTCCGACCCGAGCCCCTGCTGGCGTTTCTTGGGGCCGCTCAACTGGGCGCGCGAGTGACGTTCGACCCAGAGGCATCGGCGCGCGTACGATTGGTTTCGGTCGAAAGCGAATCGGCATTTCTGGACTCTGCGGGCCGTCTGGCCGTCTTTGGCGGCTCACCGACGGCCACCGCAACGACCCACTGGGAACAAGAAGTCTGGAGCGAGAACCCGGCGTTTCCACCAAGCGAAATCGACCCCGGGACGACGGTGCTGGTCGATGGTGACGACCACTACAGCCACCGTCAGTTGCTTTGGGTGGCCCACCAGCTCCTCGAGGAACTCGAACTCACAACCGGTTCGCGGCTGGCGATCACAACACCGCTTTCCCGGCCCGAAACACTCGGGGGGCTGGCGGCTGCCCTCGAGGGGGCTGCGACAGCTGTCTTTGTCCCCGATTTAACTCAGTCAGTCGAAATCGAGGCAGCCCTGGTCGCCGAATACGACCCAGCGTTTGACCACCCGCAGGTGGTCGCCGAGACGCTGTTAGAAACAGCATAACTGGAACACAGCAGCCCAGTTAGCCGAGAAGTTTGAAATACAGCCAGCGAAGCCCACCGATCAGCACGCCCGTCAGCACGAGCGTAATAGCGATGAAAATCGCATCAAGACCACCAGGGAACACCGGCGTCCACCGCAGGCCAAATCCGATGAGTGCCGCAAGCACCCAGGTTCGAAGCCCGAGTGGAACGGCTGCTTTGGCTGACTCTGCGGCACCAGGCGAGTAGGCACCGATCAGCATGGCCGCCAGCGCCCAGCCGATCAAAAACGGCGCATAGACGCCGACTGCTCGTTCAGGCAGGAACGTTGCGTGTTCGATCATGCCGTACGTCAGTACGCCGAGAATCGCCAGCAGATCCCCGACGGCAAGCGGGAGCGCGGCGGTATCGACGCGCCCTTCGAGTGCGGACATACCCAACCGTTCGACTGACAGCTAAAAGCAACAGTGATTCCGTTCGGCCGATCGGTTTATACTGACTGCAAGGCGGAAACCCGCGACTTCAGGCGTCCTCGAAACGCAGAGCGTTCCGATGTGTGGCCGAGACCTAAACCGTCTCGTCAACGCGGGAGAGATGCCTCAAAACCCGAGTTTACCTCACGGTTCGCCAGCTACGACACACGAAGTTAGAACGGGAGTCCACGCTGAATGCCACGGCCTTCAGGGCGTGGTAGCTTACTCGTCTGTCGACGCCTCAGGTGGCACAGTCCCGACCAGCGTGTACTCGAGGCCAACAGCATCCAAAAACGGCTTGAAGCCGGCTTCGGCAAGCAAGTCGGCCAACTCGCTTGGCGTATAAAACCTCGAGCGCATACCGATGGCGCCTTCGGCACGAACCAACAGCCAGCCCAGCGGGTGGGTCGGATCGAACTCCCTGAGTACGAACACGCCGCCAGGCCGGATGATGCGGGCGGCTTCGTCGACGACTGCCCGCTGGTTAGGCATATGATGAAACGCATCGACCGTGATCGCTGCGTCGACTGCGTTCGTGGCGATTGGCAGCAGGCCGGCGTCTCCCTGAACAGCATTCAGCGGGCCGACGGTCTCGCTGTCGCTCGACTGTGGGAGCTGGCGGCCCACCTGCTCAGGGTGTCGGCTGCGGGCACTACGCAGCATCGGCCGGGAGATGTCGAGCACTGTTCGGCTGGATGCCTCCACTGCAATCGTCGCTCGGCCACTGCCGCCGCCGAGATCAACCACTTGGTTGATCGGTCGCTCAGCGCGGGCCAGTCCGGACTCGAGTGCGGACGCATCAGCCGTGGGCATCACGACGTCGTAGATCGGAGCCAGGCGGTCGAAGAACCGCACATCACCAAGACCATGCATGCGTCGACTGCGGGGTCGTGGGGGATAAATATCTACCACCCCTCGCGGCCTCGAGAATATACTGGATCCCATCTCGAGAGCCACCACGCCCAATACTGGCCCACACATGTGCGTTCTTGTGTGCGCTAGCATCCGCAAATGGCTCGTCGGCAAACCACGCTGGGTTGGCTACCGGGGCTACTACCGGCTGGTCGCGGCCAACTACGCCAATCGGTGGCTGGCAACTAAAAACGAGACGCCCGCCGGAACGTTTCGGAGCTATGACCTACTCCCTCGTCACCGCAGCGACCCAATGTTGGCCGAACTCGATGAGACTGCCGGCACTGAGGCAGTAATCTATGATCTCGGAGCCAACGTCGGCATCTACTCGCTGGCACTTGCTGCGGACTCACCAGAGCGTCGGCTGTTTGCGGTCGAGGCGGATCCACGAACCCGGAGCCAGCTTCGAGCTAACGTCTCGTCTAACGGCCTTGGCGACCAAATCGAGACCGTGGGGTGTGGCGTTGGTGAGATGGACGGCAGCCGCCAGTTTTACCGCTCGACGTATCCCGAATGTTCGGGATTCACCCGCGAGTCTGCGACTCGTTGGGAGGCGACTGTCGCCGAGACGACCGAGGTGGCCGTCCGCCGACTCGATACGCTCGCTGCGAACCACAGCCCGCCGGATGCAATCAAACTCGACGTCGAGGGTGCCGAACCCGCAGTGCTTCGGGGTGGCCGCGAGACTCTCGAGACCTACCAGCCCACGCTGTTCATCGAAATCCACCAAGAGGGGTTGTCCGCAGACACCGCCGGCGCGGTTGGTGAGCAACTCGAGGCACGCAACTATCAGATACTCAAGCGCGAGGACTACTGGCGGTGTGTACCGCAATCATAACTCAGACACACACCTCTTGTAACGTGGTCGCCTACACTCCCTATGGAGTTTGCCGTCTTAGGGTGGCCCGCCGACAAGCCAACCCTCCGGCTTGATTATCGCCGCTTTAGCTACGCCGGCAAGTTCGTCACCGGGAACGGAATTGCTGTGGTTCGCGGGGAGGTTCCTCCTACCTACGACACCGCTGTTGTCGATTCACTGGCTTCCCTCCCCGACGGACTTGATGCCTCCGAGTTCGCCAGCGACGTTCTCGCAGCCGTTGCGTTCAATGCTGATCGAACCGACGCCCAGAGGCTGTGGCTCCGGTATCTGACCGTTCGCCATGATCTCTGCGGCAGTGGCCTCGAACTCGGCCCCCGGCTTGCGAGCTACTGTACCCACCACGCGGCCGAAGACGGATACAATAGGGTTCGCATTGCGGTCAACAACGTCTTTTCGTACCACGCACTGTACAAAGCTGGTTTCGCCTACACAGGCCGTGAGACGGGCCTCGCCGAGGTAGTCCTCGAACGGCCGACCGACCAGCCAGCCGCTCGGCCGGCGTCGGCCTATCAGGACGGTCTCACAACGTTCGGTGACCGCGATGGACTGTCGGCCGCTGAGACAGCTTTCATAGAGGAGTATTTGGACGCCGAGCCGCCCACTGTCGTCGCGGCAGACTCGGGGGTTTCAAATCCACTGCGTCCAAGCGAATAGTATGGGAAATGCGGATCTTCGCTCGCTGGCGGCACTCTCGGAGTGTCCGTTCGACGACATCGAGGGCAGTATCATCGCGATTGACGCCCACAACTGGCTGTATCGGTATCTGACAACGACGGTCAAATGGACTGCTGATTCGATCTATACGACCGACGACGGCACCGAGGTCGCCAACCTCGTGGGGATTGTCCAAGGGTTGCCAAAATTTTTCGAGCATGATCTCACGCCGGTCTTCGTGTTTGATGGGGGCGTGACTGATCTCAAAGAAAACGAGGTCGAGAAACGACGCGCCCAGCGACAAAAGGCCGAAAAGCGACTGGAAGAGGCCGAAGACGCAGGGGACGCACTCGAGGCCGCCAGACTTTCCGCACGGACGGTTCGGCTCACCGAGACGATCCAAGCGACCAGCCGCGAACTGCTTGATCTGCTTGATGTGCCGTACATTGATGCGCCCGCCGAGGGTGAAGCTCAGGCCTCATATATGAACAAAATCGGCGACGTTGATTTCGTCGGCAGTGAGGATTACGACACGCTGCTGTTTGGCGCACCACAGACGCTCCGAGGACTGACGAGCAAAGGCCACCCCGAGTTGATGGAACTTCAACCCACCCTCGAGAACCACGACATTAGCTACGAGCAGTTGGTCGACGTTGCGCTACTCTGTGGGACGGATTTCAATGAGGGAATCAACGGCATCGGCCCGAAAACCGGAATCAAACTCATCAAAGAACATGGTGACGTCTTTGGGGTGCTCGAGGCCCGCGGCGAACACATCGAGTTTGCCGACCGGATCCGTGAGCTGTTTTTTGATCCACCAGTCACCGACGACTACGCGTTCGACCGATCTATCGAGCCGGATCTCGAGGCCGCACGGACGTACGTCACTGAGGAGTGGGAAGTCGACGAAAGCGAGGTCACTCGCGGGCTCGAACGGATCGAATCCTCAGTTGTCCAGACTGGCCTGGATCGCTGGAGCTAACCCGGTTCACTCGTGGTTCGGGCTCCGGGACGGCGACGCGTTCGACGATTGCTTCTCGAAGCAGCGCCTCGAGAAAGGCTGACACCAGCCGATGACGAACGCCACGAGCGCGCCGAGCGTCGACTGGCCGAGTTGGATTACAACGAGGTGCCAATCGGGGTTGGCGATGGCCACGAGGGATGGCCCGCACACGCACCGTACGACAAACTGTATCTGACCTGTGCAGTGCGGTCGGTTCCCGACCCACTGGTTGAGCACTGCGTCGATGGCGGGTTACTTCTGGTTCCAATTGGTGTGACGAATCAGCGACTCATCTTGCATACGACCCGCGACGGGCAGATCGTCGACAGTCTCGACTGTGGGCCGGTTCGGTTCGTTCCGATGCAAGGGCCGTACGCATAGGGTGGCTTTTGGGTCACGACTCAGCGGATTCATCAACGCTGCGGTCGGCACCGACGGCTCTCAGATAGTTTTCCAACAGTGCCGGGAACTCCGCGCCGTGCAGATACCTGAGCCCGAAATCTTCAGTCCAGGCAATAATGCCCGTATCCTCAGTGACGACGCCCGCCTCGAGTTCTCGGGCAAGAATCAGGAGGTCGAAATCCTCTCGTGAGTCGAGAACGCCCTGGCGGAGCGCGCGGCGGTACCGATCTCTGAGATTCGAGATAACAGCGTCGACCTCGGTTTTGTGTGGATGCTCACCAGCAAGCTCGTCGGCGGCGGTTTCGGCCCGACGGACAGCTTCCTCGGAGACTCTGAGCCCCCGGTCGACCCGATCGCTCATCTCGTCGACAAAGCGGTAGACCACATCAGCCGGAATCGAGACCGCATACCGGTCGGGGTGTTTGCGAACGACCCAAGTGTTGAGCTTCGAGCGCGTGGACTCAGAGACTGGCCGGTCGTCGAGCATTCTTGTCAACTCCTCGTGGATCGAAGGCGGCATATGACAGGAGATGTCGAGTTCCAAGCGCGCCGCAGCAATCAGCTCCAGCAGTCTGTCCATCGCTTCGTCAAGTGACTCGTCGTCGCGTCGGATTTCTTCGGTGAGAAACAACGAGGTATCGAGCACGAACCGCTGTTTGAACGAACCGTCGACCATACACCTGAAACGTGCCCAAGCGGTTTGTAGCTCCAGATTCGTCCAACTGCTGACTACTATATTCGTGAAACTCACCGACGCAAGCGGGTTGGCGAGGAGATTGATGTATGTTGGTGGCGTAACTGTGGTATGGACTATCATGACCAGCTCGAGCTTTCTCGGCAGGCGTTCGAGGAGCTCTCCGAGCATTTTCAGGCCAACAGCTACGAGGGCCAGGCATATCGCCATCTGCCGGGATACCGAAAATCCCTCGAGAAAGGGACTGTACTCGTTGCTGGGACAGTAGTTCGTGGCTTTCCGAAAGTACCGCGGTGTCTGGTGCTCGACGAGGGAATTACCCAGCACTTCGAGAGCCCTATCGCTGTCGAGGAGAAGCTCAATGGCTACAACGTCCGGGTTGCGCGAACCGACGACGAAATCTTTGGATTCACGCGCAGCGGGCTGATCTGTCCGTTTACCACTCACAAGGTGCGGTCGATGCTTCGCCTCGAGTCGTTTTTCGAGGCCCACCCCGAGATGATGCTCTGTGGAGAGATGATCGGTCCTGAGAACCCGTATACCTCCGCTGAGTGTTACGATGTCGACTCGATTGCGTTTCGGGCGTTCGACATCAGAAACCAGACTAGCGGCGAGCCGCTTGCTGTCGAGAAACGACGCGAAATCTGCGAGGAGTGGGAGATTCCACAGACGGAACTCTTTGGTATCTACGAGCCAACCGAGGCCGTCGAAGCGACACCCCAGATCATCCGTGAACTCGACAGCGACCGTCGAGAGGGGATCGTCATGCAGACGGCCGACGGCGGCCAGCAGTTGAAGTACACCACCTCGGCGGCCAACCAGGGAGATCTGGCGTTTGCCTTCGAGTTCCCGTTTGATTACGGCCGGGATTTTTCGTTTCGACGGCTCATCCGCGAAGGGTTCCAGTCGGCCGAGTTCGAGGAATCCGACGCCCGACGACGCGAGCGAGCCCACGGACTTGGCGAATCACTCCTAGAACCGATGGCTGAGGCTATCGAGCGAATCAAAGCGGGCGAACGAATTGGCGAACAGCATACGGTACGTGCCGTCCCACGGGTCGTCGAGGCCCTCCTGGAGCACTTCCGTGATCAGGGGTTGTGTATTGATATTGAGGCCGACCGTCGCCTCGAGGGCGAGCGCCTGGTCACGTTCACAAAGCAAATCCAGCGGACGAACGACAAAATCGAGGCGTATCTGGACGGAACCATCGTCAAAGAGTAGCCTGGAGGATTTCTGAAGCCTACCGGTTTTTAGTAGTCGATACCAATATACGAGCATGAACGCCGACGAAATCGAAGCCGCCATCGAGGATGCAATCGACAACGCCGAGGCAACCGTCAGCCGACCACGCGCAGTCGACGAGCAGTTCGAAGACGCCCACTACGCCGCCGAAGTCGTCTCGCCCGCCTTCGAGGGAAAGAGCCTCGTCGCCCAACACCAACTCGTCTACGATGCGCTGGGCGAGGCGATGACGAACGATATCCACGCTATCGAACTCAAAACCTACACGCCCGAAGAGTACGCCGACGAAACGATCTGATTCATAAACAGCGGCAGACGAACAGTCTACCAGCCACCGCAGCAAGTAGCAGCTTTTAGGTTGTTTTCAGTCATTGCCAGCCGTATGAGCGATTCATTCCGTACTGAATCGGATAGCCTCGGGGAGATGCAAGTACCGGCCGACGCCTACTGGGGAGCCCAAACCCAGCGTGCGCTCGAGAACTTCCCGATCTCGGGGATTTCGTTCGGTCGGCGTTTCGTCCGCGCGCTGGGCATTGTCAAGAAGGGTGCAGCCCAAGCCAACCGCGACCTTGGCCTCCTCGACGAAGAGATCGCCGAGGCGATCATCGCCGCGGCCGACGAAGTGATCGCCGGCGACCATGACGACCAGTTCCCAGTCGACGTCTTTCAGACCGGCTCGGGAACCTCCTCGAACATGAACGCCAACGAGGTGATCGCCAACCGTGCGGCCGAGATCATGGGTCACGAAATCGGTGATCGCGCCGTTCACCCGAACGACCACGTCAACTACGGTCAATCGAGCAACGACGTGATCCCGACTGCGATGCACGTCTCTGCGTTGGAAGCCATTGTCAAGGACGTACTTCCGGCCCTCGAGACGCTCGAGGCCTCGCTTGCCGACAAGGAAGCGGCGTTCGACGGTGTCGTTAAAACCGGCCGCACACACCTCCAGGATGCCACACCGGTTCGACTCGGCCAGGAGTTTGGCGGCTACCGCGCCCAGATCGAGAAAGGAATCGTTCGCGCCGAGAACGTCCAGGATCATCTCGCCGAACTCGCACTTGGTGGAACCGCAACCGGTACTGGACTCAACACCCATCCGGAGTTCCCAGCGCGTGCCGCCGAGTATATGGCTGACGAAACCGGCCTCCCGTTCGTCGAGGCAGACAACCACTTCGAGGCCCAGGCGGCCCACGATGCGATGGCCGAAGCCCACGGCGCACTACGAACGGTCGCTGGCTCGCTGAACAAGATCGCCAACGACCTTCGTCTGCTTGCCTCGGGCCCACGGAACGGTCTCGGTGAGATCGAACAGCCAGAAAACCAACCCGGCTCGTCGATCATGCCCGGCAAAATCAACCCCGTCGTCGCCGAGGCAGTCAACCAGCTTCACAAGCAGGTCGTCGGCAACGATGCGGCAGTCGCCGCTGGTGCGGCCGAGGGCCAGATCGATCTCAACCTGTATAAACCAGTGCTCGCCCACAACCTCTTGGAGTCCGCAGCGTTGATCGCCAACGGTTCGGAGGTCTTCGCCGAGCGGTTCGTCGACAAACTCGAGGCAAACGAGGAGTTCTGCGCCGAACAGGTCGAACAGTCGATGGCGCTGGCGACTGCGCTCAACCCTGCAATTGGCTACGATAAGGCCTCGAAAGTCGCCAAAAAAGCCCTTGCAGAGGGCAATACGGTTCGTGAGGTTGCCATCGCCGAAGGGTATCTCACCGCCGAGGAAGCCGATGAAGTGCTCGATCCCGAAGCCATGACTCATCGTGGTATTCTCGGTACCGACGAGTAGCAAGTAATCAGCAGGCCGAACCCTCTTGGATTTTCATCTCAATTGACAGGTCACTACTCACGAATACCGCGAAGCTACGTGTGGTAATACTGTTGTACTGCTACCGAATATCACACATTTACAGGCCAGTTTTCGAGTAAAAAATCAGCAGACGCCACTTGATTTGTACCGATTACTGGCCGTTAGCCCCGAAAACGATATTTTGAAGCCTATACCTGTGGAATCTTCTGGTATGCCTCAGCTTCAGACTCGGGGACGCGACTTGCTACTGTGCAGAAACTGCGGATCGACGTTCCCGGAGGGCCAGGCCACTCGTGACGGCTGGCACTACGAGTGTCCCACCGAGGACTGCGAGTCCGAAGGACTCGGAGAGGGACTCCGTCGCGTCCGATCCGAACAGTAACAGCCGCTGACCGGTACCATTGGCTGGTCGGCCCAGCCGTCCGTTGGCGAGCGCCGCCGCGCATCTCCATCCTTTTTAGGCCCCCATCTCCCTTGTTCGCCTAATGAGTAGCGAGTACGACTACGAGTCGCTCGGGTTGGTTGCTGGCCTCGAGATTCACCAGCAACTCGACACCGAGACCAAACTGTTCTGTGAGTCGCCGACGGCGATTCGCGAACCTGAAGCGTCCGACCGCACGATCACCCGATTTTTGCACCCCACCAAGAGCGAACTGGGCGAACTCGATGATGCCGCCCTCGAGGAAAGTCGCGTCGACCGCGAGTTCGAGTATTTGGCCTACGATACAACCTGTCTGGTCGAAGAAGACGACGAGCCACCGACAGAAGTCGACAGCGAAGCACTCACTGTCGCCATGCAGATCGCCTCACTGTTGGATATGCAGATCGTCGATCAACTGCACGTGATGCGGAAACTGGTTATTGATGGGTCGAATACCTCTGGATTCCAGCGGACGATGCTGCTCGGCCAAGAGGGCCAGATCGAAACCAGCGAGGGGCCCGTCTCGGTGGTCGATCTCCTATTAGAAGAAGAATCCGCCCAGCGTGTCGAAGAACGCGAGGAGGGCGTACTGTACAGCCTCGACCGTCTCGGCATCCCGCTGGTCGAGATCGGCACCGGCCCGGACATCCGGAGTCCACAGCAGGCCAAAGAAGCAGCAAAGCGGATCGGGATGCTGTTGCGTTCTACTGGTAAAGTAAAACGTGGCCTCGGAACGATCCGTCAAGACGTTAACGTCTCCATTGCGGAGGGTGCGCGCGTCGAGATCAAAGGCGTCCAGGCGCTCGATCAGATCGACGAAATCGTCGAACTCGAGGTCCAACGACAGTCCGAGTTGGTTGAGATCGCCGAAGCACTCTCCGAGCGCGATGCACGTGTCGGCGACACCCAGGACGTGACCGATGTGTTCGAAGACACTGAATCGGGCGTCATCGGTGGCGCACTCAGTTCGGGTGGCACGGTCACCGCAGTCCCGCTTTACGGCTTCGACGGTCTCGTTGGCCGGGAGATCCAACCGGATCGCCGACTCGGAACTGAACTCTCGGATCACGCCAAACGCCACGGCGCTGGCGGCATCTTCCATACCGACGAGTTGCCGGCCTACGGCGTTACAGAAACGGAACTCGAGGCTCTCCGAGAGGCACTTGATGCTGGCCCCAAAGACGCCGTCGCCATCGTGGCAGCCGACCCCGAGACCGCAACCCTCGCTATCGAGGCAGCCGCCGAGCGTGCCGAGACAGCCATCGAGGGCGTCCCCGAAGAGACCCGCGATGCAACCGAGGAGGGAACCACCCGCTATCTCCGCCCGCTGCCCGGAGCGGCACGGATGTACCCTGAGACCGACGTGCCGCCGGTCGAACCCGACCCGAGTGGGGTCGACGAACCGGAACTGTTGACTGCAAAAGTCAAACGGTATCAAGACGAGTTCAACCTCGACGCTGGCCTTGCCAAGCAGGTCGCCTACGGCCGACGCATGCCACTGTTTGAGGAGGCCGTCGCCCACGGTGTCGACGCCACTTTTGCCGCCTCAGTCCTCGAGAGTACCGTAGTCGAACTCCGACGAGACGGTGTCCCAATCAAGAATCTCGAGGATGCACACTTCCTCGAGGTGTTCGAACTCGTTGCTGCCGACGAACTCGCCAAAGAGGGTGTTGGCAAGGTGCTAACCGTGCTTGCCGAACAGCCGGATCTGAGCCCACCGGAGGCTGTTGAGGCGGCCGGACTCGGCGGTGTCGACGAAGACGAAGTCCGCGAAATCATCGCCGGCGTAGTCGAGCGTAACGCCGAACAGGTCACAGAAGAGGGGATGGCCGCCTTTTCTGGGCTGATGGGTGAATGTATGGGTAAACTTCGCGGGAAAGCAGACGGCGAAATCGTTAGTACCGTGCTCCGCGAGGAGATCGGAAAGCGGAGCTAACGAGGCGAACTCGACTGACGTTTTTATTCGTGGGCCGCCGAGTACGTCACAATGACGCTGTATTTCGAGGATTTAGCCGTCGGCGACGAATGGACTGGTGGCGACTACGAGGTCACAGCAGCCGAAATTATCGAGTTCGCCGAGCAGTACGACCCCCAGTGGTTCCACACCGACCTCGAGCGAGCAGCCGAGCAGTCGATCTACGGCGGGCTGATCGCCAGTGGCTGGCACACCGCCGCGATGTCGATGCGACTGCTCGTCGAGTGCTTTTTATCCGAAGCCGCCACCCTGGGTGCGAAAGGCATTGATGAGCTCCGCTGGCACAAACCAGTCCAGCCGGGTGATCGGCTTTCGATTCGGGCAGCAGTTGAGGAAAAAACGGCTGACAGCGACCGTCGCGGAACCATCCGACTCCGTGTCGAGACCTCGAGGGCCGACGGCGAGGTCGTCTTTTCGATGGTTGGGTTGGTGATGGTCGGACGGCGAGAGACGTAAGCGAGTGGTATGTGTACTCATTCCAGTCACCGCTCAATCGTCGGAAAACGGCCACAAGAGACCGTGGTGAGGGCTCACACGCCAAAGTTGGTTTGAAAGCGTTTTTATGGGGGTGAAGCAAACGAAGGAATACAGCCTATCGGGGTTGATGATACTCCTCGCCGTCAGGGACCTACCGTTCGGCGAGGACGTGCGAGCCCACAGATAGGAGAGGTA